>JAHJDS010000236.1 GCA_018812395.1 Pseudomonadota bacterium | reverse complement strand
GGCCCCGGCCTGGGCGGCATTCACCCCTCACAGGGCGACTACTTCCAGGCCACCCGCGGCGGCGGACACGGCGACTACCGGACCATCGTCCTCGCCCCCTCCACGGCCCAGGAGAACTACGACCTGACCATGCTCGCCTTCGACCTGGCCGACAAGTACCGCAACCCGGTCATGGTCCTGGGCGACGCCCTGATCGGCAACATCAAGGAGCCGGTCGAACTCAAACCCTATCGCAAACCCCGCCTCTCCGAGCGGGACTGGATCCTCGAGGGCTGCGTCGGCCGGGAGCCCCGGCTGATTAAGTCGCTCTATCTGGCCGACGGCGAGCTGACCAAACACAACTGGAAGCTCGTGAAGAAGTACCGGCGGATGCGGCGCGAGGTCAGGTTCGAGACCTACGGCTTTAATCCGGACGAACGACTGGATCTGCTGGTCGTGGCCTTCGGCTCGGTGGCCCGGATCCTCAAGACCTCGGTCGACATGGCCCGGCGCAAGAAGCTGGCCGTGGGGCTCTTCCGGCCGATCACGGTCTATCCCTTCCCGGACGAGGCCCTCCGGGCCGCGGGCTCCCTGGCCAAACGCATCCTGGTCGTCGAACTCAACACCGGCCAGATGGTCGAGGACGTCCGTCTGGCCGTGAATGGCGGGCGCACTCCGGTCGACTTCTACGGCCGGCCGCCGGGTTCGATCCCGACGCCCAACGAGCTGCTGGGCGAAATCCGCAAATCCCTCAAGAGGGGGCAGTCGTGAAGGACGTGTTTGTGAGACCCCGCGCCCTGGCCGACGTCCCGTTCCACTTCTGCCCGGGCTGCCACCACGGCCTCATCCACCGTCTGGTGGGCGAGTGCCTCGACGAGTTCGACCTGCGGGAGAAGACCATCGGCGTGGCCTCGGTGGGCTGCTCGGTGTTTTTGTACGACTACTTCGACGTGGACGTGCTCGAATCGCCCCACGGCCGGGCGGCGGCCGTGGCCACGGGCGTCAAGCGGAGCCGGCCGGACCGCTTCGTGTTCACCTACCAGGGCGACGGCGATCTGGCGGCCATCGGTACGGCCGAGATCGTCCACGCCGCCAACCGGGGCGAGCACCTGACGGTCGTCTTTGTCAACAACACCACTTACGGCATGACCGGCGGCCAGATGGCCCCGACGACCATGCTCGGGCAGACCACCACCACCACTCCCTACGGCCGGGATCACCACACCTCGGGGTATCCCATCCGCATGGCCGAGATGCTGGCCACCCTCGAGGGCGTGGCCTACTCGACCCGGGTGGCGGTCGACAAACCGAAGAACCTGCTCAAGGCCAAAAAGGCCCTCCGCAAGGCCTTCACCTACCAGGTCGAGGACAAGGGCTTCGCCTTCATCGAATTTTTGGCCGCCTGCCCGACCAACTGGAAGATGAAGCCCCTCGAGGCCAACGCCCGGGTGGGCGACGAGATGATCCCCTATTTCCCGCTGGGAACTTTCAAGGAGCGGACCGGGGTGGACGGACTGTAATGTACTTCGATGTGATCTTCGCCGGATTCGGCGGCCAGGGCGTGATGTTCATCGGCAATCTCCTGGCCGAGGCGGCCATGGCGGACGGCCGGCAGGTGACCTACATGCCGGTCTACGGGGTCGAGATGCGGGGCGGCACGGCCAACTGCACCGTGGTCGTCTCGGACGCCCCCATCGGTTCGCCCATCATCCACAACCCGAAAGCGGCGGTGGTCATGAATCTGCCGTCGCTGGTCAAGTTCGGTCCCCAGGTCGAGCGTCGGGGGCTGGTCCTGGTCAACGCCTCGCTCATCAGCGACCAGGACGTGGCCGAGGTCCAGATTTTCGGGCGGAATGTTATAATGATCCCGGCCATCGAGCTGGCCGCCGAGGCCGGCAACGACCGGCTGGCCAACATGGTCATGCTCGGCTGCCTGATCGCCGGGTCCAAGGTGGTCTCGGTGGACACGGTCATCGGGACGCTGGATCGGGCCCTGGACGAGAGGTACCGGTCCATGATTCCGGTCAACGCCGCGGCCCTCCGGGCCGGGGCGGCCTTTACCAACGGAAATTGAGGTGCATCGTGGCCGAGGACAAAGACAAGAAGGCCCACCACAAGCTGATGGACGAGATGGCCCGGATCGGGGCCAGTTCCCAGGCCGAGGCCGACTATTTGGCCGACGTGGCCGCCTACGCCGGGGCCCAGGCCGAGCCGGCCAAGGCGGCCGGCCGGGAGCTGCCGGCCGAGATCGGCCCCCGGGTCAAGGCCGTCCGTGAACAGGCCTCGTTGACCCTCGAGGACGTGGCCGGCCGGACCGGGCTGGACCTGGACACGCTGCGGTCCATCGAGGCGGGCGAGTACGATCCGCCCCTGGGCGTCCTCATCCGTCTGGCCAAGGCCCTCGAGATGAGCATGGGCACCTTCATCACCACCGGCGAGGACCGGCCATACGCCGTGCTGCGGGCGGCCGACCGCAAGGTGGTGTCCCGGTTCTCGGGCGACAAGCAGGCCCGCTACGGCTACACCTACATGCCCCTGGCCCCGGACAAGAAGAACCGCACCCTGGAGCCCTTTCTGGTCACCCTGACCCCCACCGGCGGCGATCACCAGCTCAGCGACCACGACGGCGAGGAGTTCATCTTCGTCCTGACCGGGGCCCTGGAGGTCAGTTTCGCCGACGAGAAATTCGTCCTCGACCCGGGTGACAGCATCTACTACGACTCGACCACGCCGCACCTGGTGACCACCCACGGCGACAACGAGACGACCATCCTGGCCGTGCTCTACGCCGCCAACAAGTAACCGGACGGAACGGGGGGATCGTTGGCGTTGACCAGGTCCAAGTCGGTGCTCTCGGGGGTCTGATCGTCTAGAAAGACATGGCCCGGCTTGAGGTCGCGGTGGATGATGCCCTCCTCATGATTCCGTCCCACAGGCCAAATGGTTAGGATTATGGTAGGATAACATGGTGAAGTTCGATTGCCCATCGCCTGCCCGGTCATCCCGTTTCAGTTAATCCGGTTTATTGGCTGGTTGCCGGTTTGAAAGAGGCCTATTGGCCTGGTAGGCTTTATGGAGAGACGTTTTTGATTGAGGACGTGGCCATTTCGGCCACAGGTCCTTCAGACCTGACCAGGCAGAGGGGGATTCCATGGACAAAAAAGCATGGGTAGTCTTGTTGGTCATCGGGTCGTTGCTGCTCGTGGTACAGCCCGTCTTGGCCAAAAAAGCGGCCAAGCCGGCCCACATGGCGGCCCCCGGGTACGCCCAGCCGCAGCAAATACAGGCCGAGTGGCTCAACCACAGAATGGCCGTGCTGCCCCTGCAGCGGCGGTTGTGGGTCCTGAAGCTTGAACTTCGCATCCTGCTGCTCAAAGACAAGCTGAACGTCAGGGCGGTCACGGCCAAGGTCAAACAGATTGCCGCTCAAAAGGCGAAGGTGATGCTCAAGCGGGTGTTGTTCAAGGCGGCCCTGCGCCAGAAATACCCCGAGCTGGCCCTCTACTGGGGTCGCATGGGCATGATGCG
>JAHJDS010000235.1 GCA_018812395.1 Pseudomonadota bacterium | reverse complement strand
GTACTTCTTGCCCCACGAGGCGGCCTTGTGCGGCGTCTCGCGGATGGCGCCCTTGATCTTGACGGTGCTGGCCGCCCAGTCCGAACCGGTCCGGACGTCGATGACCTTCACCTGGGGGTCGCCCAGCAGCTTCTTGAGTTGATCTATGGTCATCCGGGGCACGGTCTGGGCCGTGGCCGCGCCGACCATCAGCCCGGTCAGGAAGACCATCCCGACCAGAACGGCGAGCCGTTTCATACTCCCATCCTCCTGTTTGGGTTGACGCCATTATTCGCACCGGCCGGTCGGGGCCGGTTGATCAGGCGGGTCGCCCCGGTCAGGACCAGGGCCGCGCCCCAGGCGGCGGCCATGAAGGACGCCAGTCTGACCGGGTCGGGGTCGGTCCAGACCAGGCCGGCCACGGCCCCGGCCAGGAGCAGACCGGCCAGGCGCGAACCGGCCGCCGACCACCCGACCGGCCCTCTCGGGGTCCGGGTCCATGATTTGACGGCGTAGAGCAGCAGCCACAGACCGATCCCGCCGCGAAGATACAGGGCCGTGACCGGCTCGCCGGCGTACCCCAGGCCCAGCATGGCCGCCACGCCTGATCCCAGCAAAAGGATCGGCCATGGCCGTCGCTCGGCCCGCCGGGCCAGCCAGCCCGGGAGTTTTTCGTTCTCCGCCAGCCCGGCAATCGCGCCGGCCGCGCCCCTTAGTAGGGCGTTGGCCGCGGCCAGGCACGACCCCAGCAAGACCAGGCCGATGATGATCCGTCCGGTCTCGCCGGCGACGTACCAGGCGGTCAGGGCGTAGGGCACCGTGCTCTGGGCCAGCCTGGCCGGGGGCACGTAGGCGTAACTGACCAGGCCCCACAACACGAACACGGCGGCCGCCGCGAGCACGGCCAGTCGAAACGTCCGCCCCTGGCCTTGGTTCTTGGCCAAACCACCCGGACCGAAACCGGCCAGCTCATAGCCGATGAACAGGGTCGCCCCCAGCATCACGGCCCGGGACGCGGCCTCCTGCCAGCCGGTGGTCTGGGTCAGACCGACCAGACAACAGGCCAGATAGGCCCAGGGGCTTTGCCCCCTGGTGGCCGCGCCGGGCCCCAGTCCGGCCAGATTGAACAGGCCGAAGACCGTCAGGGCCATCAGACCGGTCACCACCACGGCCACGAACAGGACCTGGGCCCGGTCCGCGGCCCAGGGCCAGGCCAGGTTCAGCCCCGCCAGCAGGGCCAACAACACAAACGAAAAGCCTAAGTTGGGGAACCAGTAGACAAAGACCTCGTTGAACACGTAACCCGCCCGGGCCAGGATCAACGTCACCCCGCACCCGGCGACGACGCTCCGCCCGGCCAGGGACAGGGCCGCGTCCCAGGTCCCGCCCGGGCGGGCGGTGCCGCTGTTGGCCGCGGTGAAGTGAACCGCGGCCCAGACGACAGCCAGACCGACAAACACCAGGCCCAGTTGGCCCACGCCCCGGCCCAGGGTGACCAGGCTTTCCGGGCCGAGCATCCATCCCAGGGCCAGACAGACCCAACTCAGGTATGATCCGCGCCGCGCGGCCAGAGAGGGCATCGATATCCACCTCGGCTCAGTCCAGGTCCCAGTGAAGCCGATCAGGGATCGGTCCATTTAAATATACCGGACGGGTGGTAATTTCCAACCCAGGGCCGGACCAACGGGCGCCGAACGGTCGGTCCGGTCAACTCCGAGCCCCGCCGTTGACTCGTCCGGTTTGACCGGTTGTCTCTACAAAACGAAATCAGGTATAATCGTCTCGTCAACCCGCCCCGATCAGGCCGGATCGGGCCAAGGACCCACGCACCGTTGGAGGGGAGATCGTCATGAAAAAATCCGTGTTTGTCCTGACCGGCCTGGCCGTGATCCTGTGCCTGGCCACGCCCGTGTCGGCCAAGTGGCTCTTCTTGGGCCAAAACAAGAAGGGCGAAAAATTCTCGGTGAGTGACAAAACCCAACCCTCACGACAGGCCGGGTGTGTCCTGGTCCAGGTCCTCAAAAAGTTCCCCACGCCCCAAAACAGCAAGTGGGGTCAGTTCCTGTACCGGAAATACATCATCAGGCTGTGCTGCCGGACCAAGACCCAGCAGCAGCTCGGCTATGTCCTCTACACTGCGACCAAACAGGAACTCAAGGGAGTCACGGCCCGAGGTCGGCCCTTCGTTTGCCGGGGAAAGGGCCTCTGCGCCGGGGTCCAAAGAAAAATATGCCCCCAGTGAGGCCCGGACCACTCGGCATCGGCACGGCCGGGGCCGCACGGGGGCGATCGTCATGAACGGGCGGAGGTGTACCCGGGGCCAAGAGGGCGTGGGCCGGGGTGTGGGTTGGTTCCCCGCTGGATCGCGGGGCCACGGGTGTTCTTGTACCGCGGGCCTCGGGGTCGGCCCGGATCAGGTCAGCGGTCCACCCGCTCCCAGGAAAAGGGGATGTGGGACTCGTGGGCCGGCAGGCGATACTCGTCGGGCGTCTCGGGGTCGTAGGGCCGGGTCACGGTGTTGATGATCAGGGCCTCCTCCGGGCTGACGCACTTCCAGCCGTGATAGATGTCGGGCGGGACCTGGACCAGCCGCGGCCGGTGCACGCCCAGATAGAAATCATTGACCAGACCGAAGGTCGGCGAACCGCGGCGCTCGTCGTACAGGGCCAGCCGGATCATACCGGCCACGCAGCAGATGTTGTCGGTTTGGAGGTGGTGGCAGTGCCAGGCCTTGACCACGCCGGGCAGGGTCGTCGTCAGGTAGACCTGCCCGAATTTTTCGTACAACTCCTCATCGGCCCGCATGATCTCCATCAACCGTCCCCGGTCATCGGGGATGACCTTCAGCTTCTTGACCTTGACCCCGTCGATCAGATTCATCGCTTCCGTCCTTGTTAAATCGTCCCGATCAATTTAACATAACTTCCATGAATAAAAAAGCTGTGTCGGCCAGGGAGCCCCGTTTCATCGACGTCGAGCGGACCGTGTACCCCGATCAGCGCGGCAGGGCGGCCTTTCCCTGGGACGAATTGCCCGAGAGGCCCCGCCTCGAGCCGGCCTCGCTCCACGTGGTCCGAACCGAACCGGGCTTTGTGCGCGGCAACCACCACCACCCCGCGGCCGGGGAGTGGCTCTACGTCTTTCATGGTCAGGCCGAACTGCACTGGGCCGACGACCAGGGACGCCGGCGATCCCGCCTTTTGTCCGGACACCAGACCCTGGTCTATCTCCCGGCCGGGCTGCCCCACGCCCTGGTGGCCACCGGCCCCGAGTCCATGTGGCTCCTGGCCGTCCGCGACGAGCCCCCCGGCCCGTCGGCCGAGCACACCCTGCCCCAGACGGTGATTCCAGGCCCGGATTGAGGGCCGGCGCCCCGGCCCCGGACCTCCGCGGCCGGGCCCTCCGGCCGGCCCATTCGGTCGCCTGGGGGACCGGGGCGGATTTTTCTTTTTTTCCCCAAAAAATCTGGCCCCTTCACTTGAAATCGTGAACAATGGTGCTTAGGTTTTTGGCAATCAGAGGGGGGGAGTGCCAGAAATGAACGTAAGGATCGGGATAGATTGTGAAAAAATCGTGGTGGCACCACCCTTTCCATTGACTTGAATACCCAGTGTCATTCAGTAACCCCAGCCACGGACTGTGGTGTCCGTGGTCGAACCTGTACTAAACGTAAGCATTTCGGAGGTGGCAATATGAAAATTCGACCGCTGCAGGATCGGGTTATCGTCAGCCGGGTGGAAGAGGAAGACATGACCGCCGGCGGGATCTTCATTCCGGACACGGCCAAGGAAAAGCCCCAGGAGGGCAAGGTCATCGCCGTGGGTCCCGGCAAGGTCCTGGAAAACGGCACCAAGCTCGAGCTGAGCGTCAAGAAGGGGAACCGGGTGCTGTTCGGCAAGTACTCCGGGACCGAGGTCACCCTGGATGGGGACGAGTACCTCATCATGCGTGAAGACGACATTCTGGGCATCATCGAATAATCACGCCTGTCCCATAGGGAGGAAGCATTTATGTCCAAAGAGATCAAGTACGATGCCAAGGCCCGCGAGTTGATGAAGCGGGGCGTGGACACGTTGGCTGACGCGGTCAAGGTCACCCTGGGCCCCAAGGGCCGCAACGTTATTATCGAGAGGACCTTCGGCTCGCCGACCATCACCAAGGACGGCGTGACCGTGGCCAAGGAAATCGACCTGGAAGACAAGTTCGAGAACATGGGCGCCCAGATGGTCAAGGAGGTCGCCTCGAAGACGTCCGACGTGGCCGGTGACGGCACCACCACCGCCACCATCCTGGCCCAGGCCATCTACCGCGAGGGGAGCAAGATGGTCGCCGCCGGGTCCAACCCGATGGCCCTCAAGCGCGGTATCGAAAAGGCGGTCGAGGCGGTGGTCGACAAGCTGGTCAAGATCAGCAAGCCGACCAAGGACCAGACCGAAATCGCCCAGGTGGGCACCATCAGCGCCAACAATGACGAGACCATCGGCAACATCATCGCCGAGGCCATGAACAAGGTCGGCAAAGAGGGCGTCATCACCGTCGAGGAGGCCAAGGGCATGGAGACCACCCTCGAGGTGGTCGAGGGCATGCAGTTCGACCGCGGCTACGTCTCGCCCTACTTCGTCACCGACCCGGAGAAGATGGAGGTCAGTCTCGACGAGCCGGTGATCCTCATCCACGAGAAGAAGATCTCGAACATGAAGGACATGCTGCCCATTCTGGAGCAGATCGCCAAGATGGGCCGGCCGCTGGTGATCGTGGCCGAGGATATCGAGGGCGAGGCCCTGGCGACGCTGGTCGTCAACAAGATTCGCGGCACGCTCAATTGCGCCGCGGTCAAGGCCCCGGGCTTCGGCGATCGCCGCCGGGCCATGCTCGAGGATATCGCCATCCTGACCGGCGGCCAGGTCATTTCCGAGGACATGGGCATCAAGCTCGAGAACGTGACCATCAACGACCTGGGCAAG
>JAHJDS010000234.1 GCA_018812395.1 Pseudomonadota bacterium | reverse complement strand
TGGCCAAGGGCGCCAAGCGGCCGGCCCCGCCCCCGCCGCCGGTGGTCGTCGAGCGGGTCGTCGTCCGAACGGTGGTCGTCAAGATCGAGTTGGTCGGCACGGCGGAGGCCTTCCGGCGATCCGTGGTCGCGGGCGAGGAACCGGGCAAGGTCAAGCTGCTCCTGGCCGAAGAAGGCGACCAGGTGAAGCGGGGTCAGGCCCTGGTCAGGCTGGACGACGTCGAACTGCGCCAGCAGATCGCCGGGGCCAAGGCGTCCCTCGAGGAGACCCGGACCAATCTGACCCTGGCCCGGCGCGAGTACCACCGCCAGTCGGCCCTCTTTCGGCGCAAGGTGGCCGCCCAGCAGGATCTGGACAAGGCCCGCTACGCCATGGTCGCCTTGCAGTTTAGGGCCAAGCGGCTGGTGGCCGAGCTGAAGCTCCTCGAAGACCGTTTGGCCAAGACGGTCGTGCCCGCCCCGTTCGACGGCGTGGTCGTCGAGCGCCACACCCAGATCGGCCAGTGGGTGGCCAAGGGCGGACAGGTCATGACCCTGGTCCAACTCGACCCCATCGACGTGGTGGTCCCGGTGCCCGAGCAGTACGTCGACGCCCTGCGGGCCTGTCCGGAAGTCGAAACCTTCGTCGCCCTGGCCCTGGGCCGGGCGTTTCCCATCATCTCCCAGAATCCCAAGTGCCCTCGGGTCCGGGTGACCTTCGACGGGCTCAAGGGTCGGGTCTTTTTCGGGACCATCGCCGCGGTGGTGCCCGCCGGCGACCCCAACGCCCACACCTTCCCGGTCAAGGTCAGGGTGGCCAACCCGTCCCTCGTCATCAAGAGCGGGATGCTCGCCCGGGTGACCCTGGCCGTGGGCCGGCCCCGCCGGACGGTCCTGGCGCCCATCGACGCCGTGTACACCACCCCCAACCAGCGGGTCGTCTACGCCGTATTGAACGGCCGGGCGATGCCGATCCCGGTCGAGACCGGTCCGGTCCACGGACGGTACGTCGAGGTCCACGGCCGGCTCCAACCGGGAATGCTGGTGGTCGTCCGGGGCAATGAGCGGCTGTTTCCCGGCCAGGCGGTCAGACCGGTCGGCCCGGACTTCAAACCGCTGACCACCAAGGCGGGGCCGAAGCGGCCGTGACCCTGATCGACACCGCCATCCAGCGTCCGGTAACCGTGTCCGTGGGCGTCATCATCGTCGTCCTCTTCGGCCTGCTCTCCCTGTTTCGCATTCCGATCCAACTCATCCCCGACGTCGACCGGCCGACGATCACCGTCCAGACCGACTGGCCCGGGGCCTCGCCCCAGGAGATCGAGCGGGAGATCGTCGACCCCCAGGAAAAGCAGCTGCGGTCCCTCGAGGGCCTGACCGACATGACCAGCACCTCGTACTACTCCCGGGGCGTCATCACCCTCGAGTTCGCCATCGGCACCAACATGGACACGGCCATGCTCCAGGTCAACAACAAGCTCCAGCAGGTGCCGAGCTACCCCCCGGACGCCGACAAGCCGATCATCTCCTCGGCCTCGGATCAGAGTCCCCCCATCGCCTACCTGACCATCACCAAGGTGGGGTCCGGCGGCCGGTCGATCCTGCTGTGGCGCAAGTTCGTCGAGGACAACGTCCAGCCGCACCTGGAACGCATCCCCGGCGTCGCCAAGGTCGACCTCTTTTCCGGCCGCGAGGTCGAGATGCAGGTCGTCTTCGATCCGGGCAAGATGGCCGCCCGGCGCCTGACCCTGGGCCAGCTCATCGCCGGCCTGCAGGCCGAGAACAGGAACGTCTCCGGCGGCGTCTTCGACCAGGGCAAGCGGTCCTACACCGTCCGGACCACGGCCGAGTTCCTCAAGCCCGAGGACATCCCCGGCGTGGTCGTGGCCCGGCTCGGCGGCAACCCGATCCACGTCCGCGACGTGGCCGCCACCCGGATCGGCTACAAGCGCCTCGACACCGTGGTCCGGGCCAGCGGCCGGACGGCCATGGTCATGAGGGTCATCCGCCAGACCGGCTCGAACGTCCTGACGGTCATGGCCCAACTCAAGAAGGCCATCGCCGAGGTCAACAAGACCATCCTCGGCCCCCGCGGCCTGAAGCTGACCCAGGTCTACGACGAGACCGAGTACATCGACAAGGCCATCAACCTGGTCCGGACCAACCTCTATATCGGCGGGGCCCTGGCGATCATCATCCTGCTGTTGTTTTTACGCCGCGTCGCCCCGACGGTGATTGTCGCCCTGGCCATCCCCATCTCGGTCGTCGGCACCTTCATCCTGATGAATCTTTTCGGGCGCAACATCAACGTCATCTCCCTGGCCGGACTCAGTTTCGCCACGGGGATGGTCGTGGACAACGCCATCGTCTCGCTCGAGAACATCTATCGCCTCCACCAGGGCGGGATGCCGCCCTTCGAGGCGGCCCGCAAGGGCGTGGCCGAGGTCTGGGGGGCCCTGGTGGCCTCGACCCTGACCACCCTGGCCGTGTTCCTGCCGGTCATCTTCATCCAGCAGGAGGCCGGGCAGCTCTTCCGGGACATCGCCATCGCCATCTCCTGCTCCATCTTCCTCAGCCTGATCGTGGCCGTCACCGTCATCCCGACCATGGCCGCCCGGATGATGGGCCGCGGGAACGGCTCGGGACCGAAGTGGCGGCACCCGCTGTACAATCTCTTCGGCCTGGTCTGGGTGGCCGACAAGATCGCCGGCGGCGTGGCCGGACTGGTCTATTGGCTCTGCGGGCGAGTGACCACCCGGCTGGCGGTGGTCGTCGTCATGACCGGGGCGAGCGTGGCCATGACCTTCGGCCTGATCCCCAAGGCCGAGTACCTGCCCACCGGCAACCGGAACCTGGTCTTCGCCATCATGCTCCCCCCGCCGGGCTACGGCAACGACGAGATCCTGCGGACGGCCAAATACGTCGAAGACCAAGTCCGGCCGCGCTGGGAGGCCTTCAAAAAGACGGGCCGGGCCGCGACCGCCGCCGGGCCCAACATTCATCACTTCTTCTTCGTCGGCCGGCTGGGCCAGTTCTTCATGGGCGCCGCCTCGGCCGATTTCGACCGGACCCGGGAACTGATCCCGTTCGTGCGGGGCATCCTGTCGGGCGTGCCGGGGATGATCTCGATCGTCCAGCAGTCCAGCCTCTTCCGGCGCGGCTCGTCCCAGGGCCGGGTCATCGAGGTCCAGATCACCGGGCCGGACCTGACCCGGCTGATCGAGCTGGCCCAAAGGACCTACTTCCGGTTGAAGCAGATCATGCCCGAGGCCCAGATGCGGCCCAATCCGGGGCTGGACCTGGGCAACCCCGAACTCCGGGTCGTCCCCGACCGGGACCGGGCCTCCCGGCTCGGCCTCAAGGCGGCCGACATCGGGACCTTTGTCCGGTCGCTGATCGAGGGGGTCAAGGTCGCCGAGGTCTACTGGCAGGGCGTGCGCGTCGATCTGACCCTCAAGGCCCCGGACGACTTCATCACCCGCCTCGGCCAGATCGAGCAGACCTTGATCAACACCCCGGCTGGCAAGCGGGTGCCCCTGTCGGCCGTGGCCAAGGTGCGCCTCGTCGCCGGGCCGACCCAGGTCCTGCGCGTCGAGCGCCAGCGGGCGATCACCATCCAGGTCCTGCCGCCCGAACGCCTGCCCCTGGAACAGGCCATGGACGAGATCCGCCAGAAGGTCATCGCCCCCTTGCGCAAGCAGATGGGGGCCAACAGCCTCTACAACATCCGTCTGTCCGGCACGGCCGACGACCTGACCCGAACCAGGAACGCCCTCCTGGGCAACTTCATCCTGGCCCTGATCATCACCTATCTGCTCATGGCCGCCCTGTTCGAGAATTTCGCCTTTCCCCTGGTGATCATGTTCAGCGTGCCCCTGGCCGCGGCCGGCGGTTTCCTCGGCCTGTTTCTGGTCAATCAGTTCGTCGCCTACCAGGCCATGGACGTGCTAACCATGCTCGGCTTCGTCATCCTCATCGGCGTGGTGGTCAACAACGCCATCCTGATCGTCCACCAGGCCCTCAATTTCATGCGCGGCCAGGGGCTCCATCACCGGGAGGCCATCCGGATGTCGGTCCGGACCCGAATCCGACCGATCATGATGACGGCCCTGACGAGTTGTTTCGGGATGATGCCCTTGGTGCTCTTCCCCGGGGCGGGCTCGGAACTCTACCGGGGCCTGGGCAGCGTGGTCGTGGGCGGGTTGTTGGTGTCCACGGTCTTCACCCTGTTC
>JAHJDS010000233.1 GCA_018812395.1 Pseudomonadota bacterium | reverse complement strand
CCTCCGGGAAAAGCGGGGCCAGACCCTCGGCGACCTGGCCGAAAAAACCGGTTTTTCCACCGCCCTCCTCTCCCAGATGGAGAACCAGGTCATCTCGCCGCCCCTGGGGGCGATGATCCACCTCGCCCGGGCCCTGGAGTGCTCCCTGGGCGAGCTGGTCCACGACCTCTCCGGCGAGGCCTTTGCCATCGTCCGGGCCGATGAGCGCCGGCCGGCCTCGCGCTTCGCCTCCACCTCGGGCGTGTCCTACGGCTACGCCTACGAGTCCCTGGCCGAGGTCGGCGGCGGCCCCTTCACCCCGTTTCTGGTCACCCTCGAACCCGGGGCCGCCCCCCGGCCGCCCTCGACCCACGACGGCCAGGAGTTCATCTACGTCCTCTCCGGCAAGGTCCGGGTCTCCCTGGGCGGGTTCACCGACCTCCTCAAAAAGGGCGACTCCATGGCCTACCGCTCCTCGGTACCCCACCGGCTGGCCTGCGGCGACGACAAGCCCGCGGTGATCCTGGCGGTCTTGGGTTAGACGCCTACCGCGGCGGGTTAAGCCCGGCCGCGGCGCCTGATGCATTACCCGGGACGGCAACGGCCGTGATGGGCCGGGTTGATGCCCTGATCCGAATTGGGAGGCGCCGATGAAGAAGCGGCTGGTGTTATTGTTGGTGCTGCCGCTGCTGGCCTTGTCCACGACCATGGCCCCGGCCGCCTCGGCCCCAAAGTGCGGCGCGCCCGAGATCAGGGCCGCCGCGGCCCACGTGGTGAAGCTCCTCGAACAAAAGGGCCGGGCCGCCTTCGGCGAGATCAAGAAATTCCGGCTGTGCGGCGGCGGCTACGTCTACCTGCTCGACGATCGAGGCGTGTCGCTGATGCACCCCTTCATGCCCCGGATCGTCGGCACCAACCGCCTGGGCGTCCGCGACGACACCGGCAAGCGGTTCAACGTCGAGGCCCTGAACAAGCTGAAGACGAAAAACGAGGTCTGGATTCCCTACCGCTTCAACAAGCCCGGCGGCAAAACGTTTTTCGACAAGTGCGGCTACTTCCGCAAGGTCAAGACCAAGGACGGGGTGATGATCGTCTCCACCGGCCGCTACGGCAAGTGCCCCCGGTAGACCCGCCGCGCCGGGCACGCCGCCGCGCCGCCGGCCCTCGATGGGGGCCGGCGATTTTTTTGTAAAAAAACTTGACCCGACTACGGCTTCACGGTTCAGGGTGATCCTCATCCGAGGAACTCTTGAACGGGAGGCAACGATATGGCCGGAAACAAGCTGATGGTCGGACTGTGGCGCCTGATGATCCAGGTCCCGCCCAGCCAGTGGCACAAGCAGGTCGGGCAGGGGGTGAAGAGGTTCAGGGCCGAGCAGGGTTTCATGACCCCGGAGCACCGGCGGGTCCACCACCACGTCGTCCGGGAACTGCCCGGCGCCGCAAAGCCCCTGACCCCCGAGGACGTCGCCCGCGGGGTCGGCCTGACCCCGGCCCGGGTGGGGGAAATCCTCGACGACCTGGAAAAACACCAGACCTTTGTCTGGCGCGATCCCCAGGGGGCCGTCACCTGGGCCTACCCGGTGACCGTGGAGCCGACGCCCCACCGGCTGACCTTTTCCACCGGCGAGTGCTGCTTCGCCGCCTGAGCGGCCGACGCCTTGGCCACGCCCTTCGTGCAAGGGCGCTTAAGACAGGCACCGCTCTCGGTCCGGGTCGACACCAGCTGCGCCCACTGCGACGCGCCGCTGACGCTCACCATCGACCAGGACCTCAACTATGAACTGGGCGACCCGGAGTCCGATCCGATAATCTTTGTGCCCCAGGTGGACCTGTTCGATTCCGGCCGTCCCAACATCATCGACTCGTTTTGAAGGGAGAGCGTCTTCTTCCGGTCGGAAGAACACGCCCGAAAGTATCGCCGGCGCCGGCCCCGCCCCCGGGGGGCCTACTTCAGGCTCGACCAGCTGATCGAGGGGACCCGGATCATCCAGAGCGCCCTGTTCGGATTCGATCGAGCCGGGCCAGGGGGGGTTACATCATGACCGACACCGCCGCGGATTTACCCGTGCGGACCCGCACCGTGACCTGGGAGGATCCCGCCCCCGGGGCCGAGGCCCTCGGCCGGATGACCGGGATTGCGGCCCTCGAGGCCCTGCGGGACGGGCGGGTTCCCCTCCCGCCGGTGCTGCGGCTTTTGGGGATCGACCTGATCGAGGCCGAGGCCGGGCGGGTCGTCCTGGGGCTCGTCCCGTCGGAGTGTCACTACAACTCGAACCTGAGTGTCATGGGCGGGGTCGTCGCGGCGCTGTTGGACGCGGCCATGACCCACGCCGTCCACTCGAACCT
>JAHJDS010000232.1 GCA_018812395.1 Pseudomonadota bacterium | reverse complement strand
TGCACCACTCGGGACACCCCACCTCCAAGGTGGGTTCGTCCGGGGCGAACTCCTGGTCCACCACCACGGCCACGGGCAGCACCCAGGAGCCGCCCAGGGCCACCTGACGGGAATAGAACAGGCAGTTCTGGCCAAAAGTGCCCATGCCCGCCCGAGCCGCGGCCAGCCGGTGGGGCAGGTTGAAAGGGACCTTCGAGTCAACACCGTGATCCCGGAGAAAGGTCCGAAAAGCCTTGATCCGGGCCGCCAGCCGGTCCTTGGTGACCCGGTCGTCGTCCAAATAGCACCGGCCGAAGTGGGCCTCCATGACGGCTGGAAATTTCTGGCGAAAATAGGCCTCCATCAGGACGATGATCGTCCTGGCCTTGGGCATGACCCGGCCCGGGTCCGTGCCGCCCCACAGGTCCAGACCCCGCTCCTGGGCCCAGGCGTACTCCTCGCGGCGGGACTCCAGGACCTCCCGCTGGGACTCGAACGGCTCGGCCGTGGTGAATCCGACGTCTTCGAAGTCGAGTTCACGGGCCCGGTCGATGATCTCGCCCTTGGTCAACATGCGTCCTTTCCCCATGATTCAGGTGGCGGCCGGAGCCGGCCCCCGACCAGAAACCGACCGGTAATGGCGGGACGATCTTACCACCTTTTCGGACCCAGGGCCACGGCCCGGATCGTTCCCAGGGGCGGCGACGGGCGCGGGCGGCCCGGCCGGCGGCTATTTATGACACCCTGTCTGGTAAAACATTCTTAACCACGGTACAATTAACGGAAATCGCGGCCGGACAAGCGGAGGAGGCCGGCGGGGATGATTTTCCACTGACAACATGAGCTGAACCTGATCGTTCCGGGTTCACCCCCTGACAGGAGGCCGACTTATGAGCAAGGTCCTGATCGCCTTTGACAGCCGCACCGGTCACACCGAGAAGATGGCCAACTACCTGGCCGAGGGCGTGCGCCTCGCCGGCGGCCAGGCGGTGGTCAAGAAGATCGCCGAACTCAAGAGCGAGGACGATTTGCAGGGCTTTGATGCCTACGCCTTTGGCTCGCCGACCTATCACCGGGACATGATCGGGACGATGAAGACCTGGTTGTTCATGGTCCAGAGGGCGGGCCTGGCCGGCAAGCCGGCCGGGGCTTTTGGTTCTTACACCCACAGCGGCGACGCCCCGGGGCTGGTGGCCGACACCATGGAGTACGTCTTCAAGATGACGATGACCAGCCTGGGTTCGCTCAACATGCTGGAGGATCAGATCGACACGCCCGACGGCATCAAGGCCTGCCAGGATTACGGCAAAAACCTGGTCCAAGAGGCCGGGGGCTGATCCACCGCCCGTCTAAACGCCACGCATAGCCTAAAAACAAGGCCGGCCCGCACTCAATTTTTCGGGCCGGCCGCTTTTGCTGTAGGAAGTCCAGGCGTCTCCGGCGCACGGTCATTTTTCTGTGTAGGACGGATGCGGCTATTCGTTGTGCTCCCCCAATTTGGGGGCGGGCCGGCCCTTGGGCTCCTCATAACCGCCCAGCCTAAACGGCAGGTGCAAATGCAGGCCCGGCCGGCCCGTTTTTTCTTCGATCCGCTCCAGGTTCGGCCGGTGGCGATGATAGTCTGATTCCAGGGCCTCGTCCAGGCTCAGCACCACCTCCAGACAGCAGTCCACCCGGCGCGAAAAGTCGAACCAGAAGTCCACGTCTTGGTTGTTGAAAATCTCGGTCACTTCCGGAATGGCCTCGGGATCGAACTGGCGGCTGATCAGGTCGTCGCGCTCCAGGGCCTTACAAAAATTGACCCAGAAGTGGGGCTCGAGCGCCCCGAGGGTGACGTACCGGCCGTCCGAGGAGGGATAGATTTGGTAGCACGGAAACCGACCGGTCAGCATACCCCCGCCGGGCCGGGCCTCCTCGCCGGAGAGCAGGGCCCCGGCGGCCGAGACGAACATCAGCGGGAACAGGCCGTCGGTCATGGCCACGTCCACGTACGTCCCCTGGCCGGTGGCCTGGCGGGCGATGATGGCCGTCAGCAGACCGGTCAGGGCGGCGAACGACCCGCCGCTCACGTCCGCGGCCTGAATCGCCGGGACCGTGATCCGGCCGGTGTCCGGATCGCCGTTCATGGACAAGGCCCCGCTGACAGCGCAGTAACCGATGTCGTGCCCGGCCTGCAGCCGCCGCGGGCCGTCCTGGCCGTAGCCCGAGATCGAGACGTAGATCAGCCCCGGAAATTCGTCGCGCAGCGACGCGTAGTCCAGGCCGAACGAGGCCATCACCCCGGGCCTAAAACCCTCGACCAGGACGTCGTATTCATTTAACAGGGCGCGGAATGAGGCTTGTCCATCGTCGGTTTTCAAGTTGAGGGTGATGCTCTTCTTGCCCCGGTTTAAGGTCACGAACCGGGGCGAGTCCTCCCCGCCCGTGCCGACAAAGGCCATCCGCATGGTGTCGCCGCCGGTGAGAGGGTTCTCGACCTTGACCACCTCGGCCCCGAGCTGGGCCAGATAGTAGGTGCATAAGGGGCCGGGCAGGTTCATGGTCAGGTCCAGCACTTTCAGTCCAGCCAGGGGTGCGTCCACGTTCAAACCTCCTTTAACCCTGATTACTCATGAAGCTTCTACTGCGGCGCCGCTATCCGGCCTGCTAAGCTCGTTTCACCATTTTGGTGCTCGACATACTTCTCAAGTATGCCTCCGCGCCAAAATGGCTCCAACTTCACTTTTCGACTCGGATATCGACGCCTCGTCACGAACCCTCATGACTATTCCGGGTTTTGTCGAATCTGGTCTCCTATCATGCCTCGTGACCAGGTTCAGTCAATATTTTTATTTACATCCAGGGTCGACCCGGCCTATTGATAGGCGAGACGCATCTGAAAACGACACGGCAAAAGGGGGTGTCATGGACCTGCGGTACAAGGACCTGGCCGCAAAAATTATGTTGGGACACTCGGAACGGATCGCCCGGCTGTTCGCCATGCTGGCCGACGAGACGGACGCGGACCTGCTGCTGGCCATGCCCGACCAGGCGCCGAATTTGGCGGCCAAGCTGAACCTGCCCGAGGAGGAGGTCCAGCGCCGACTGGACGACCTGTTCCGCAAGGGGCTGGTCTTTACCAGCCGCCGGACCGACCCGCCGACCTATCGCATGAGCCGCGACCTGGTCCAGTTCCATGACGCGTCCATCCTCTGGCCCGAGGCGCCTCGAAAATTTCTGGACCTGTGGCGCGAGTTCATGAACGAGGAATGGTACGACCTGGCGGCCACCATCTCGAAGAACGTGGCCAAGCCCTTCACCAGGATCATCCCGGTCGGGATCTCGGTCGAGGCCCGCCAGAAGATCCTCGACTTCGAGAGCGTGCGCGACATCGTCGAGAAGTCATCGAACCTGGCCGTGACCAAATGCACCTGCCGCCTAAGTATGCACAACTGCGACCGGCCCCTGGACAACTGCCTCCAGGTCAACCGGGCGGCCGACTACAACATCTCCCGGGGCACCGGCCGGCAGATCACCAAGCAGGAGGCCCTGGACATCCTCGAGGAGTCCGAAAAGGCGGGGCTGATCCACGTCACCATCAACCGGCCCGAGGTGGATCACTTCATCTGCAACTGCTGTCCCTGCTGCTGCCAGACCATGCCCGTGCTCATCGAAAAGGGCGTCTACGTCGTGGACCCCAGCCGCTTCAAGGCCGTGATCGACGAGGACGCCTGCACCGGCTGCGACCAGTGCCACGAGCGGTGCTATTTCGGCGCCATCGACTGGACCGACGACGAGGGGTCGATCAGCCGGGTCAAGGCCGACAAGTGCATGGGCTGCGGGCTGTGCACGGTCACCTGCCCCGAGGAGGCGATCGTCATGGAGGAGGTCCGCGCCCCGGACTTCGTGCCCGGCGCGGCCTGATCGGCCGCCCGGTCCGGCGGCCGTTGCCGGCCGGCTTTCACAGCAGATTTTGAGTTAACGATCACAGGCCGGCCCGCGCGTACAAAAAAAGCGGGCCGGCCTGGCTCGTTTTGGCACACCGCAACAGGGCCACCAGGCCAGACGCCAGGGGGCGGCGGACGGGCGGGTGGTGATGGTGGTCAGGCCCTGGTATATTTGAACCGATGTTCAAGTAGCGACACCTAACCAAGGCGGAGGAATTCGTGGCCGATCCCAAAGACATCTATCAGTGTCAGACCAGCAACTGCGGTTTTACGTACGATCCTGACCGGGGCGACAAGAAGCGCCAGATACCTAAAGGCACCCGGTTCGAGGAGCTGCCCGAGGAGTGGTGCTGCAAGGTCTGCGGGGCGTCCCGGAAGATGTTCCGGCCCCTGGCCGGCCCCGGCTCGGTCAAGGAGGATGGCATTTAGCCCGAGCACCACAGACCCCTCTTGGCAGGGCTTGCCTGAGGGCCGAAGAAATTGAAGGCCAACAAGCTGGGCCGTCCATGCCGGATCGAGCCGAAAGATCGATCTGAGGGCGGTTTCCCTCCATCAGAGCCACCGCCAGAAACACCATTTAAAGATTCCCTGGTTTCCAGAATACAGACCCCGGGCTCGCTATTTCAAAACCCGAGGCCAGTTGCCCCGGAATCGCGCAATTTTTTCCCGGACCATAACTAAACGTAATAACGTCTAAATCTCCGCCGCTGGCCAATTTCCTGGCTCTCCTGGCACGCATCTTGACTGTTATCCGGGCCAGACGACAAACGTCTAACGCGAACCCTTGGGAGGTCGAGAGATATGAAACGGACAGCCAAGCTCATTACCGGCGCCGCCATCGTCGGGATCATGACGATCACCGCCATCGGTTGCGTGCCGCCCCCCCCGGGCCCGCTGCCGCCCCCTCCGGGCCCGGGTGTCAACCCCAACGCCATCTTCGCCGCCGCCCGAAACGGCAACGTGGCCCGGGTGAGATTCATCCTCAACCATCGCCCCGGCGCGGTCCACCGGCGGACCGGCGGCGGCCAGACGGCGCTGCATATCGCCGTCAGGTACCGCCGCCGTAACGTGGCCGTAGTCCTGCTCAACCGCGGCGCCCGGCCCAACGCCCGGAACCTGAACCGCCGGACCCCGCTGCACTTGGCCGCCCTCCACGCCGGCATCCCCATGGCCGGCCTGTTGCTCAGCCGCGGCGCGCACGTCAACGCCCGGGACCGGTTCCACCGGACCCCGATGCGTCTGGCCCACATCCGGCACCGCTTCGCCGTGCGTAACTACCTGCACTCGCGCGGCGGACATATGTAGAGTCCCCCCCGCAGGCGTCCCTGCCCCCGCCTGCACGTCCCCCCTGCCCAGCCCCTGGGTGCCCGGTCGCCGACTTCCCCCCTGGTCGGCGACCGGGCTTTTTTTTGGCCAAAAAGGGCGGTCCGGGCGCCGGTTGACGACCCAAATCACATATGATATTTTAATCACTGGAAATTCAGGAGTGGGCCGCCAGGGTCGAACCTGGCCTAACCCCCTTTCATCAGTTACCAGAAAAGGGTCTTGACATGAACGACGACCTCGCGGCCGAGCCCCAGGCCAAAGATACGGTCCCGCCCGGGGATCTGGCCCCCGTGGCCCCGTTCCGGGTCCGGGACTGCGCCCTGGTGGCCATCGCCACCGGCGTCCGGACCCAGAATCTGCGGGAATTCCGGGACGGACTGATCGAGGTGCCCCCCGGGAGCATCTACCACCACTTCTGGGGCCGGCTGCTCCAACCCCAGTTCGACGAGCCCGAATACAACAACGACTTCGCCGCTTGGGCCTACCACGCCCTGCACACCAAGGACCTGGCCGAACGACTGGCCGTCATCGACCCGACCGATTACCCGAACATCGAGGACCTGCGCCAGGAGGTCGTCGAGATCGTCGAGGTCCGCCTGGACGAATCGGAGATGGTCCCCTGGGCCAAGGCCGATCAGCAGTTCTACTTCGTCCGCCATCAATTGGTGGTCCTGGACACGGGACACGCCATCGAGGACCCGGCCCAGTTCGCCCAGGTCATCCCCCGGATGAGCAACGGCAGTATCTTCTACCACTTCATCGACGCCCGGCGCCGGACCTGGGATCGTCGGGACGATTTATCGTCATACCTGGCCAGTCACGGGGACACCTACGCCGGCCTGGCCAAGGAGTTGTCCGCGGTGGACCCCTACTTCTCGTCCCTGCCGAGGATGCGGGAGGTCCTGACCGAGCTGTTCCGCAACCACTTTCCGGGCGTGACACCATGACCAATGACGACCTGCTCGACAAGTACGCCGCCGTGACCCGGCCCGAGGTGGTCGACCATTTGCGCCAACTCAGCGCCTCGTTGGTCGGGATGAAGGTCGTCCACGTCAACTCGACCCGGGAGGGCGGGGGCGTGGCCGAGATCCTGCACAAACTGGTGCCCCTGGAGCAGGCCCTGGGGATCGACGCCACCTGGGAGGTCATCACCGGCGAGAGCGATTTCTACCAGTGCACCAAGGGCTTCCACAACGCCCTGCAGGGTTACCGGGTGGGCCTCAGCGAATCGCAACTGGCCCATTACGAGGAAACCAACCGCCAAAACGCCGATAAGCTCCGCGGCGAACTGGAAGAGGCCGACATCGTGTTCATCCACGACCCTCAGCCGGCCCCGCTTTTGCACTTCTGTCCGGGTCGTCAGGGCCGGTGGGTGTGGCGCTGCCACATCGACGCCAGCCGGCCCTACCGGCCGGTCTGGAAATACTTACGCAACTGGGTCGGCGAGTACGACGCCTCGGTCTTTTCCCTGCCCGAGTTCGCCCAGCCCCTGCCCCACCGCCAATACCTCATTCCGCCCAGCATCGACCCCTTGAGCGAAAAGAACATGGACCTGCCGCCCGCGGAGGTCGAGGCCGTGTTCGACCAATTCGACCTGGACCCCGACCTGCCGCTCATCGTTCAGGTGTCGCGGTTCGACCGCTTCAAGGATCCCATCGGTGTCATCGAGGCCTATCGCCTGGCCCGGAAGGGAACGCCGCTGCAACTGGTCCTGGCCGGCGGCGGGGCCTCGGACGACCCGGAAGGCGAGATCGTCCTGGCCGAGGTCCGCCAGGCGGCCGGGGACGACCCCCACATCCACATCCTGGTCCTGCCGCCCGACGCCCACCGGACGATCAACGCCCTGCAACGCGCGGCCGACATCGTCGTCCAGAAGTCCATCAAGGAGGGCTTCGGCCTGACCGTGGCCGAGGGCATGTGGAAGGGCAAGCCGGTCATCGGCGGCGACACGGGCGGCATCCGGCTGCAGGTGATCGATCACCACACCGGCTTTCTGGTCAGGACCCCCGAGGGGGCGGCCCTGCGCATCCGGTACCTGCTCAATCAACGGGACAAGATGCGGGCCATGGGCCGGGAGGCCCGGGCCTTGGTCAAGGAGAACTTCCTGCTGACCCGCCTGTTGCGAGAGCATTTGGTGCTCATGATCGGCCTCATCAGCGGCATGGACGAACGCCTCGAGGTCGGAGGGTGACCCGGGCCCAGGCCCCGACCGAGGCGGAGATCAGACGACGGATCGAGGCCTTTTGGGACGAATTGGAGGAAGCACCCGACCGGGTCCTGATGCTGGACTACGACGGCACCCTGGCCCCCTTTCGCGTCGAGCGGGACCAGGCCCGGCCCTATCCCGGCGTCCGGGAGGTCCTCGGCGCCGTCCTGGCCAACGGCCTGACCCGGCTGGTGGTGGTCAGCGGCCGCCGGGCGGTCGAGGTGGCGGACCTCCTGGGCCTTACGATTCGGCCGGAGGTGTACGGGGCCCACGGCCGGGAGCATCTGCGGCCCGACGGCAGGGTCGAGTCGGCGCCCCTCGATCCGGCCGACGCCAAAGGGCTGGACCGGGCCCGTGACTGGGCCGAGGCCCAGGGGTGGGCCGAGCGCCTCGAGCCCAAGCCGGGCTGTCTGGCCTTTCACTGGCGGGGCGTGCCGCCCGGTCCGGCCGCCCGGATGAGGTCCGAGGTCCAGGCGGCCTGGTCAGAGGCGGCCCGGGGTTCGGGACTCGAACTGGCCTCGTTTGACGGCGGGCTGGAGCTTCGGGCCGTCGGGATCGACAAGGGCCGGGCGGTGGACCGAATCCTGGCCGGGAGTGCCCCGGAGGCGGCGGCCGCCTATCTGGGAGACGACCTGACCGACGAGGACGCCTTTACCGCCCTGAGCGGACGGGGCGAACGCATCTTGAGCGTCCTGGTCCGGGAAGAGTGGCGACCCAGCCGGGCCGAGGTCTGGCTCAGGCCGCCCGGGGAGTTGCTGGAATTCCTGGGCCGGTGGTCGCAGATCGGCCGGAGTGGACCGTGGATTTCCTGAACTACCAGTTGCTGCAAAATTCGGTGTGGCGGTGGCTGATCGCCCTGGGCGTGGCCGGGGCGGCTTACCTGGTCATGGAGATAGTCAGGACCTACGGTCTCCATTTGTTCCAGAAGTGGGCCCAGAATACCCGAAACGAGGTGGACGACTACCTGGTAGGGCAACTGCGGCGAAGCACCAAGCACCTCTTCATCATCATTTTCGCCCTGTACGCCGGGCAGCTGGCCTTGCGGTTCCCGCCCCGGGTGGGCCTGATCGCCGACAACCTGGCCCTGATCACGGTGTTCGTCCTGGCGGCGCTGTGGGCCAACGCCATGATCAAGTTCTGGTTCAACCGGCGCATCCGGCAGAAGGTGACCGAGGACCCGGAGGGATCGTCCAGCTACATCGCCCTGTCGTTCCTGGTGCGACTGGCCCTGTGGACGGTGGTCGGCCTGGCCGCGCTGAGCAATCTGGGGGTCAACATCTCGACCCTGCTGGCCGGCGTGGGCGTGGGCGGCGTGGCCCTGGCCCTGGCCAGCCAGACCATCCTGGGCGACCTCTTCTCCTCGTTCGCCATCACGTTGGACAAGCCGTTTCGGGTCGGAGACTTCATCGTCGTCGGCGACATGTCGGGCACGGTCGAGCACATCGGCCTCAAGACCACCCGGGTTCGCAGCCTGAGCGGCGAGCAACTGGTCTTCGGCAACTCGGACCTGCTCAAGAGCCGAATCAAGAACTACAAGCGGATGCAGCATCGCCGGATCGTCTTCAAGCTGGGGGTGACCTACGAAACGCCGTATCAGAAACTGGCCGCCATTCCGGAGTTGATCCAAAAGATCATCGACGACACGCCCGGGGCCAGGTTCGACCGGACGCATTTTTCGAGCTATGACGATTTCGCCTTGACCTTCGAGATCGTCTATTTCGTCGACAGTCCGGACTACACGACCTACATGGACGTCCAGCAGTCAATCAACCTGGCCGTGTTCCAGCGGTTCGAGGCCGAGGGCGTCGAGTTCGCCTACCCGACCCGGACCGTCTACACCGTCACCAAACCGGAGGCCGGGGCGAGGGCGTCGACGCCGGCGCCGCCGCGGCCCGCGGAGACCAGGGATGACCTCTGACATCAACCGGCTGGTGGCCGTGTCCAACCGGTTGCCCATGAAACTGTTTCAGCAGGACGGGCAATGGCGCACCAGTCCCGGCACCGGCGGGCTGGTCACCGCCCTGGCGCCGGTGCTCAAGAACCGGGGGGGGCTGTGGATCGGCTGGCCGGGCTCGGCCGACCTGACCGACCCGGAGGTGCTCCAGGAGGTGATGTGGCAGGCGTCTCGGGAGTCCGGCTATCGCTTTCATTCGGTGAACCTCAGCGCCGAGGACGTCCAGGGTTATTACTACGGGTTCGCCAACGAGGTCATCTGGCCCCTGTTCCACGACTTGCAAGGGCGGTGCCGCTTCGTGCCCGAATACTGGCGGTCCTATAGGGAGGTCAACCGCAAGTTCGCCACCGTGATCGCCCGTAACTGCCGGGAGGACGACTACCTCTGGGTCCACGACTACCATCTGATGGGCGTGGCCCAGGCCTTGGGAGAAATGAACGTCCACATCCCGTCCGGATTCTTCCTGCACATTCC
>JAHJDS010000231.1 GCA_018812395.1 Pseudomonadota bacterium | reverse complement strand
CGTCGATCAGCAGATCGTCGCCGCTCACCCTCAGGCCCGCCCCCATCTTGCCCAGTTCGCCCGCCACCGCCGCCAGCCGATCCGACTCCTTGACCCGAAGCTCGCCCACGCCGCGAAATACGGTCGTTCCCCGGCACTGAGTGGCCACCAGGGCCAGAATCGGCACCTCGTCCACCAGGAGCGGTATCTCCTCGGCCCGCACCTGGCAGGCCTGCAGATCGGGCGTGTGGCGGACCCGGACGTTGCCCCACGGCTCGGGATCGTCGCCCAGAACTTCGACCTCGACCCGGGCCCTCATCCGCCGCAGCACCTCCAGCCAGCCCAGACGGGTGGGGTTGAGCAGGACCTTTTCGGCGGTCACGTCGCCGCCGGGCGCCAGGGCCGCCCCGCAAAGCAAAAATGCCGCCGAGGAAATATCACCCGGCACCCAAAACTCGTCAGGCAGGGTCAACTCGGACGGCTCGATCACCCAAGCGCCGTTTTCCGGCCGGATCCGGGCCCCGCACTTGGCCAGAAGGCGCTCGGTGTGGTCCCGACTCGGCCCGGGCTCGATCACCCGCGTCACCCGAGAGGCCTGCACCCCGGCCAGGAGCAAGGCGCTCTTTACTTGGGCGCTGGCCACGGGCAATCGGTGGGTCCCGCCGGTCAGCCTATTGCCCACGATCCTCACCGGCGGCCGCCCGTCGCAGCACTCGACGCTCGACCCCATGGCCAGCAGCGGCCCGGCCACCCGCTCCATGGGCCGCCGCCGGAGCGACGCGTCCCCGTCCAGGATATACCACCCCGGCCGGCCGGCCAGGACGCCCATCAACAAGCGCATGGTCGTACCCGAGTTGCCGCAGTCGATGAAGGCCCACGAGTCGATCCGGCCTCCCGCGCCCCGCAGCACCATCCGGTCCGGCCCGCCCATGGCCGTGACCCCCAGCCGGCGAACCGCGTCCAGCGACCGGGCGCAGTCCCGGCCCGGGGAAAAGCCTCTGATTCTCGCCTCGCCCCCGGCCAGGACCGACAACAGGGCCAGCCGATGGGAAATGGACTTGTCCCCCGGGGGGGTGAACCGGCCCTGGAGCGTCATCGCTTGACCTGGTCCGGCCGCGGAGGCCTCGTTTTTTGTGGCCGACATCGTCCTTTAACCTCAACAAAAAAAACCCACCGCCAATCAGGCGGTGGGCTTTAAATCCATCAGGCTCCCGGGGTCTAAGTCAAGGGAAACGACCCCCCGGAGCCCACCGCCACGGGTGAGCACCACCAATAATAGCCGTAAAATCGGGTAGATTCAGGGCAAACGGCCGCACGACCGCTCTGGACCTCATTGGCCCGAGAAGCGCGGATCGTGCCGGCATTTGTTGATCTCATGTCGCCCTCAAAAGGTTTGAAGTTAGATGATGCCGACGACCGAGAGGATTTGTCAAGAAAAATTTTTCATACAACCAACCGCGGCAGAGTCCAGACAGCCAACCCGACCCAAGAGAGAGGCGGGATAAGATACCAGCCGATGGATTGACGATCCCAGTGCCAACGTTATATCCTGGGGCTATCCGTTGGGGGGTTGAAATCACCGCGAATCATCGACTAGATGACCGAGCCCATCCGCACCGGCCAGCCCTACTCGATTCGCCCCGCCACCTTCTTCTGCCGAGAGAAATTTGGAGGGCCTTATGTCGATCCTTCAAGAGATACTGGACTGGTCCCAAGGTTTGCCTGATTGGCAGAGCGACGCAATTCGGCGGTTGTTCGATAAGGGAGAGCTGTCCACTGACGATATGGACGATCTTTTCGCTCTTTTGAAGGCCGAGCATGGAATCCCTGATCCAGACGATCGAAAAGCGAACAGGTTGGCCCGTGACCAAGTTCCAGTACCGGCGGAGTCAGGCAATTACATCAAGCTGGTCGCACTTAAAAACTTTCGGCACGTTAACAAAATCGTGGAGAATCAGCGGCTGCCGTTCAGCCCCGATGGCCTTTCCCCGATTTTTGGCGAGAACGGCTCGGGCAAGTCAGGTTATACCCGTGTCCTCAAGCGCGCCTGCCGAGCCCGTGAGCAGAGTGAGCCAATCCTTCCTAATGCCTTTCAGCCCCATGATCCTTCCGTCCGAGCCGAGGCGACACTAGAATTCGAATTGAACGGAAGACATGAAGAAGCGAATTGGATCGATGGTCAGCCCGCTCCCGAGATACTGTCGACATTGGCTGTATTCGACTCGCGGTGCGCCAGAAGTTACCTGGACGACGAGGGCGACTTCGCCTATGTGCCCTACGGACTAGATATACTGGAAGGACTCGCTGACGCATGCAAGAGGCTCAAAGTAATGATCGAACGGGAGCTCAAGCAAACTGTAGTCGACCGGACGGTATTTGCGGAGTTGGCTGGTGATACCCAAGTTGGCAAGCTCATCGATGGTCTATCAGACAAGACCAAGCGGGAAGATGTAATCGATCTTGCGACCTTGACACCGGAAGAGCAGGGGTGGTCCCCATTTATTGGACAGGTCGGCAGCGGATTTAAGGTTGATTTGGCCGGTGTTCATTATGCTGCCTTTG
>JAHJDS010000230.1 GCA_018812395.1 Pseudomonadota bacterium | reverse complement strand
GTTCGGTCGAGCCCTTGATGGATTGGACCGTCGTCCCGACCTCCTTGGTGGCGCCCATGGTCTTCTCGGCCAATTTTCGAACCTCGTCGGCCACCACGGCGAAGCCGCGGCCGGCCTCACCGGCCCGGGCGGCCTCGATGGCGGCGTTTAAGGCCAGCAGATTGGTCTGATCGGCGATGTCCTCGATGACGGTCACCACCTGGTCGATCTCCTCGCTCTTCTTGGCCAGTTCCTGCACCGTGCCGCCGACCTCGGTGATGTCCGCACTGATCTGATTCATGGACTCGATGGTCTGTTCGACCACGCCGCCGCCTTCGCCCGCGATCTCGCCGGCCTTCCGGGCCTCGTCGGCCCCGTCGGCGGCGTTGCTCGCCGCCTCGTGGACCGTGGCGCTCATCTGTTGCACGGTCGCGGCCACGGTCTCGGCCTGGGCGCTCTGCTCCTCGGTGCTGGCCGACATCTCTTCGGTCGAGGCGCTGATCTCGGCCGCGGCCGAGGCCAACTGCTCGGCCATCTTGCTCACCTCCTCGGCCACCTCGAGCAGGTCTTCCTGCTGCTCCCGGATCTGGTTTTCCGCCTCGACATCGGCCGAGATGTCGCGAATTATCTCCATGCCACCGATGACTTGGTCGTCGAGGTCGGTCAGGGTGCTGGCCGACACCGAGATCGGCAGCCGTTTCCCTCCGATGCTCAAAAAGGTCCTGGCGCCGACCACCGGTTGCCCGGTGGACATGGCCTTCTTGATCATGCAGGCCTCTGTCCCGCACGACTCCGCCTGGAAGAGTTCCTGACAGGTGAACTTGCCGATGACTTCCTTATTTGTCTTGCCCATCATCTGTTCGATGACGTGGTTGATGTGGGTGATTCTCATGTCCGAATCAACGGTGAAAAAGGGATCGACGATCCCTTCTCTGACCGATAAGCTTGTCCCGATGAAGTCGGTCAGCAGTCTCTGCAGGCTATGAGCCATTTGTCCCACCTCGTCCCGGGAGTGGTGCTCGATCTTTTGGGACAGGTCGCCTTCGGCCATGGCGTTGGTCACTCGCACGATTTGCCTGAGCGGCCGGGCAATGCCACGAGCCACGAGCCACAGCAACCCCAGGGCCACCAGCAGGCCGATCAGGGCCAGCCCCAACAGCAGCCACATGTCGGTCGTGGCCCGGGCCGCCCGTTTGGCTTGGTCCATGGCGGCACTTTTGGCTGACACGGCGGCGAAAAAAACCACCACCGCCAAAGCCGCGGCCAGGCACATCCCGGGCAACAGCACGATCTTGGTTTGAATGGATTTGAAATCTCCCTTCACCAGTCTTTTGAGAAAGGTCACTTCCTTACCTCCGTTAGAGTGGAACTCGGGAACACGCTGGATTTCGCGGCAGACAAAACGGGGCAGGGCCGCCTCCCCGGTGCCGTCGGCATAATGGTCGACGGCGCTGGAGAATGACCGATGGCGTATGGCCGGTCCCAACTCAATCCTGACACCCCCTGGTCGAGCCTCGGGCCCTCGAACCCGGCCCGGTCTTTTTCAGACTTGAATACTAGGAAATACCTGTCGCCTTCGGCCTTCTCAAGAACCGTGCCACGGCAAGTTGTGGTTAGAAATATGGTATTATATCTGAAGGTTGATTTAATCGAGGTCGATTGTCGAGGCCGCGGCCAGGGGTTCGAGCCGCCAACCGTTTCCGGTCGGATCGGACAACTGTGCTGTCCGGCCGGACATGGCGCCCCTTATCCGCACTCCGGCAAGTCGGGTTTCAGTTGGCGGCCACGTCCAGTTCCTTCTTGGACCAGGGGGCGAACTTCACCAGCAGCAGCAATCCCGGCAGGGCGATCAGGGCGCAGAAGATGAAGAACCCCGACCAGCCCATGGCCTCGGCCATGAACCCGGTCGGGGCCGAGGCCAACACCCGGGGAATGCCGATGAAGCTCGACAGGAGGGCGTACTGGGTGGCGGTGAATTTTTTATTGGTCAGGGCGGCCATGAAGGCGACAAAGGCGGCCGTGCCCATGCCGCTGGCCAGGTTTTCAAAGGCGATCACCGCGGCCAGGGCGCTGATCGGATCGCCGATGGCCCCCAGGTAGAGCTGGAGGTTGAACTGGCCGAAGACCTTGAACGGCAGACCCGGGAAAAGCTGGCCGGCCCCGACGCACAGGTTGGCCAGCATGGCGAAGCCGGCGGTCGACAGCCCTTGCAGAATCCCGAAGACCCACAGCGACCGGCCGATACCCAGGCGCATGATGAGGACGCCCCCCAACAGGCCGCCGGTGATGGTCGCCCAAAAGCCGAACAGCTTGACCACAGTGCCGATATCGGTCAGGGAGTAGCCGATCTCGAGGTAGAAGGGCGTGGTCATGGTCGAGGCCATCTGGTCGCCGATCTTGTAGAAAAAGACAAAGGCCAGCATCAGCCAGGCGCCGTGCCTCCTGAAGAACTCGAGGAAAGGCCCGATGATCGCCTCTTTCAAGGACCGCGGCGGCTTGACCGCCACCCGGGGCTCGGGCGTCAACAGCGTCGTCACCACGCCGACCAGCATGCACCCGGCCATGATCAGGTAGACCATGGAAAAGGGCATGCGATCGGCCATGACCAGCCCGCCGCCCGAGGCCAACAGCATCCCCACCCGGTAGCCGTTGACGTACAGGGACGAGCCCAGCCCCAGTTCCTCGTCGCGGAGATCCTCGCGCCGGTAGGCGTCGACCACGATGTCCTGGGAGGCCGAGAAGAAAGTGACCAGGAAGGCGACCAAGGCGACCATCCACGGCGATTTGCCGGGGCTGGTGAAACCCAGGCCGACGATCACGGCGATGAGCAGGATCTGAGCGACCAGCATCCAGCCCCGGCGGCGACCCAGGAAAGGCAGGGTGTAGCGGTCCAGGAGAGGGGCCCACAGGAACTTGATCGTGTAGGGCAGGCCGACCAGGGCGAACAGGCCGATGACCCGAAGATCGACCCCGTCGCGCTTCATCCAGGCCTGCAATACGGAGATGGTCAGGAGCAGGGGCAGACCGCAGGCGAAGCCCATGGTAAAGGAGACCAGCATCTTGCGGCTGAAAATCAACCCGAGCAGACTCATCTTCGGAGGCGCCCCTTCGGCCGTATTTTGGGCTCGATTGTTATCCGGCATGACATCTCCTCAAACCAGAGCGACGGGCGGGTCGTAAGTCGTCCCTGGATGTTCAGGGCGTCAATGGGGCACAAGCGCCGAAGGGTTTACCCTGGAAGGGAGCCGGTTGTCGGCCCGATCATCGACCTGACCCGGGCCGGTCGGGGGTGCAAAAGGCGCGGCTGGGGGACCGGAGCGGACCGCCCTAATCATAGAGCGCCTGGAGGATGCGGCCGATGGCGTAGTGATACCCGCGCCGGGCGGCGTGGGACTTGGATAAAAAGACAAAGGCGTAGGTGACCTTCCCGTCGGACACGTACCCGGCCAAGGACCTGACGCCGGACAGGCTGCCGGTCTTGCCCCGGACCCGGCGGTGGTTTCCGGCCATGCCCCGCCGGCCGCGCAAGGTGCCCCGCCGCCCCTCGGCGGTCAGCGAGGCCACCAGGTCTGGGCCGATTGCCGGGTCTTGCCAGGCGGCGAGCATGACCCTGGCCAGGGCCCGGGGGGTGATTTTTGTCCCCCGGGACAGGCCCGAGCCGCAGGTGATGTTGAAGTCTGTTCGGGGAATGCCCAGGCCGACCAGGACCCGGCGGACCACGGCGGCGCCCTTGGCCTGGGAGGCCGGTGGGCCGAAGACCTTGGCCCCGACCGTGGCCAGGGTCAACTCGGCCATGACGTTCGAGGAGTAGCGGTTCATCTGGCCCATGACAAAGGACAGGGGTTGGGACAGGTGAACCAGGAGCCGCTTGGCCCCGGGGGGCGGCCGGCCGGTCGAGTACCGGGAGCCGACCCGAACGCCCAGTCGTCTCAGGCAGAAGGCCAGGGCCCGGGCGGCGTGGGCCGCCGGGCGGTACACGGCCAACAGGGTCCGGGGCTTGTCCGCCGGGGCGTTCAGACCGACCGTGCCCTTGACCACCAGCGCCCGGCCCTGCCACCGGGCCGAAACAACGCCGCCGCGGCCGTTGGTGGTCCGGGTGTGGTTGATGACCTCGAGGCCGGCCACGTCGGGGGTGACGAACACCCGGCCCGGGGCGCCCGCCTCGGGTCCGGGACGGAGGACGATGACCAGGACGTTGAAGCTGGCCGTGAAGCCGGACAGGGGGGCGCTATGGGCCCGGTACCGGTCCCAGCGGCCCACGGTCGAGGTCACCGGCGGGGACAGAAAGGAGTTGTCGATCCGGATGCCGCCGACGCTGGTGAGGCCCGTCCGTCTTATTTGCAGGGCCAGCAGCCACAGCCGCTCGGTCAGCAGCATCGGATCGCCCCCGCCGACGATCACCAGGTCGCCGTCGAGACGGCCGTTTTTGACGGGACCGCCGGCGTAAACCTTGGTCCGGAAGCGGAAATCGGGCCCCAGGGTCTTGAGGGCGACATAGGCGGTGACGATCTTGATGGTCGAGGCGGGGACCCATTTCTGGTCGGCGTGAAGGGCGAGCATTACCCGGCCGTCCGGGACCCGGACGATGATCGCCCCGGTGGGTCCCATCCGGCGTTCGAATTCGCCGGCCAGACGTGACAGTCGACCGGTATCAGCGGCCATGCTCCACGAGGCGGCCCCGAACAGGAAGAACGTGCACAGGAGCAATCGGAGTTTCATCAACGGACCCGGATGAGGTGAGACCAATGACCCTTCATATCACATCCGTCCGTGGCCGGGCAACGGGTGTTTGGCGGGCTATGGCATGACCGGTGCTGAGTCAGCGGGGACGAAACGGATTGGGGGCCCAGGGCGGGTTCTCCCAGTTGCGGGCCTCGATCAGGTCGACCTTGTCCGGCAGGATTCGGGCGTAGCCGGCCAGGCGGCGTTGATAGTAGCGTTTGCCCAGGTCAGCGACGCGGACCGAGCCGCCGCGACGGTTGGCGTGGATGAACCGGCCCTCGCCGAGGTAGATGCCCACGTGGGTCACCCGCCACCGAGAGCGAATCTTGAAGGCGACGAGGTCGCCGGGTCTCAGGTCCCCGGCCTTGATGCTCACCCCGAGTTCAAACTGCTCCCTCGAGCGGCGGGGCAGTTCCAGGCCGACCTGACTGAACACGTAACGGACGAATCCCGAGCAATCGAACCGGTCCGGCCCGGAGGCGCCGTAACGGTACCTGACGCCCAGCTTGGACCGGGCCAGGGCCACGACCTTTTCTCTGACGGTCAAGGGCTGGTACTGGGAGACGGGCGGCACTCGGTCCAGGACCGGACTGGTGGCCCAGGGATAACGGCCCATAATCGAGGCCGTGGGCGCGGGAGTGGTTGTCAGGCAGCCGGAACCGGCGAGGAGGGTAACAAAGGTCAGGGCGATGACCAGCAAACGGGGCAGGCGGTACAAGAGCAACTCCTACAGGGCAAACGGGTATCCGATGAACCGCCCCCGCCTCCGAAAACCCCCTGTGCGCGGTCACAGAACGATATGTGGGGCGACTATTAGCACAGAACGGGTGGGGTGTCAAGTCGGGCCGACTCGTCGAAACGGGCGGTCCGGACGGGCCGCGAAAAAAAGTTTGGCTGGTCACTCCCGTCCGCCGTGGCGGGCCAGGACGGCGGCCGTGGCGGCCCGGTTGGTCCTGATGGCCCAATACAAGGGGGTGTGGCCCTGTTTGTCCCGGGCGTTGACGTCGGCGCCGACCGAGATCAGGTAGCGGACGGCCTCCGTCTGACCGGACATGGCCGCCAGGTGCAGGGCCGTGGCCCCGTTGGCGTCCCGGTCGCCGATGGACCGGGGCCGTTCCCGCACGGCCCGGCGGATCTGTTCCAGGTCGCCTTGGCGGGCCGCGGCGAAGATGTCGGTTTTTTTGTGGGCCACGCCCGGCGCCGGCTTGGAGACGGGTTTGGGGACGGGTTTGGAGACGGGTTTGGAGACGGGTTTGGAGACGGGTTTGGGGACGGTCTTGAGGACGGGCTTGGGGCCGGGTTTTGGCCCTGGCTTGGGGCCGGGTTTGGCCTTCGGGGACGGCCGGGGAATGGTCTTCACTCCGGCCAGGGTCGGACGGGTGTGGCCGACCGGGCCTCGGGGCCGGGTCAGGGGCGGGGATTTGAGCTTGCCCCCGGATTGGAGACCGGCCAGCCTCCGCCGGGCCGCCTGATCACGGGGCTTCAGGTCCAGAACCTTTTTCAGGTCCTGGGCCGCGGCCTGGTACTTGCCCAGTTTCTCGTAGGCCAGGGCCCGACGGTAGTAGACCTGATAATCGCCCGGGACGCCTTCGATGACCTGGGAGTAGTCCTGGGCGGCCTGCTCGTACTTGCCCCAGGCCAGATAGGCGTCGGCCCGGTTGTTGAGGGCGATGAGAAACCGGGGTCTCAGGGTCAGGGCCTGAGAGAAATCCTTGATTGCCCGGAAATAATTTTTGATCTGCTTGAAGGCGTAGCCCCGGTTATTGAAGGCCTGGGCGTAATCCGGCTGGAGTTTGATGGCCGCGGTATAGTCCTTGATGGCCGCCTCTGTCCGGCCCATCCGGCGGAGGGTCAGACCGCGATTGTGCCAGGCCACGGCCAGCTTGGGGGCCAATTTCGTGACTCGGGAGAAATCGGCCAAGGCCTTGAGGTGGCGCTTGAGGGCCAGGTAGGCGTTGCCCCGGTTGATGTAGGCCGCGGTCAACTTGGGGTTCTGATCGATGGTCTTGGTGAAGAACTTGATCGCCCCGGAGTAGTCCCGATTCTCGTAGGCCTTGACGCCCCGGGTAAAGGGTTGAACCGTCTTCGGCTTTTGGAGTTTGGTGCAGCCGGTGGCCAAAAACAGGACGGCCAGGCAGACCGCCAGGCCGGCCGGGATGTTCCGTCCCCGGACCACCCGGCGACGGGGGATCGAGTCGTCCTGTCCGTGGTGTCCGACCGCCAAGCGGCGCCTCCGGCGAATAGATTGAGTGCGGTCCGATCGATGGCCCACATTCCCTGGGGCCCATCGACCACCGGGGTTGAATCATGGTATTGATTGGGCCGGCCCGGTGTCAACTCTTATTGGGACGAGCGCCCGATCGCCTCGCGCCGGCCGTCCGCTTGCCTCGGCCGCCGGGATCGGGGTAGATTGGGACATAAAAGGAAGGGTCGCCGAAGACGCCCCGACGCCAGAAGACCGACCCAGCGCCAACGTAGTTTTTTAGACACAAGGATCGAGCCATGGTCAAGTCCCTGTCCTCTCCGAACGCCCCGGCGGCCGTTGGTCCCTACTCCTTGGCCGTGGCGGCCGGCGACTTCGTCTTCGTCTCCGGTCAGATCGCCCTAAAGCCCGTGTCCGGCGAACTGGTCGGCCCAGACGGCCCCGCCCAGATGCGTCAGGTCTTGGACAACCTGCGGGCCCTGCTCGAGGACAACGGCCTGTCGCCGTCCCAGGTGGTCAAGACCACGATCTTTCTGACCGATATCAATCAGTTCGCCGCGGTCAACGACGTGTACGCCGCGTTTTTCGGGGAGGTCAGGCCGGCCCGGAGCACCATCGAGGTCAGCGCCTTGCCCAAGGGGGCCCTGGTCGAACTGGAGGCCGTACTCTATACCGGGTCGTGAACGATCAGGGCCGGGATTTGCGTCAACCCGGCCCGAGGGTGTATAATAAAAGATGTCGTCCCAGACGCCTGCCGGGAACTGATCGGAGACTTTAGTCGTGAAAAGAACGGCCGTCATTGTTCTGACCTCGATGTTGATCGTTGGATTGGGTTCGTCGACCCGGGCCATGCGGACGGCGTCCCTGCCCCAAAGCAAGTTCTGTTACGTCACCGCCTCGGGCCACGTCGAGCCGGGCCGGTGTTACGGCCTAAAAAACTGTCGCCTCCTGGCGCGAATGATTGCCTGGCACATGGCCTTTCTCAAGCTGGTCGAGAAGTTGAAAAACATGAACCACGGCTATCCGGCCTGGACGACCCACAGCATCCGTTACTCCCGGGCTATTTATGAGGGCACCCGGGTGGGGACCGACGGCTCGGTGCGGGCCACGGTCACGCTCAAGGCCCCGCTGGGTTTCCGCCTCTGGTGAGCCATCGCTCCCCGTTTGATCGCGGGCCCGGACGGTAATTCACCCCGCAACAAGATTTTTACAACCACGGCCTACGCCTACGGCGCACGCCCTTTGGCGGCGTCGTATTTGACACTTCTCTTCAGAAGGCCTAACATCAAGATGATTCGGATTGAACGCGGCCCGCTCCGGCGGGGACGACGTTCGAGGGGGGGAGGAATCACTCATGAGGTGGCGTCGATTAATCGTGCCCGTGGTGGCGGGACTGGCCCTGGTCTGGTCGCTGGGGGGAATGACCGGTTGCGGCGACAAGCCGGACACCTCCACCCCCGAGGCCACGATTAATAGTTTCTTACGGGCGGCGTCCGACGGACGAGTCGATGTCATGAAACAACTGATGACCGCTGCACTGCGGACCAGGTTGACCAAGGCCGCGCCGCGGGACCAGGGTTTCATGCCCCTGGTGGCCGTGGCCCTGGGTAAGCGCCGGGTCGGCCCGGCCAAGGTGACGGGGTCCAAGGCGGTGGTGGCCATCACCGTGGACCGGGACATCGCCTTGAACCAGTTGAGCCGCGTGCTGGAGGAACAGGCGGACAAGTTGGGCCTCAAGGACAAGAACAAACGGCGGCGGCTGTCGCTGCAGATCGGCTCGAAGTTCTTGCCCCGCTACCGTCTCGAGTTGACCAAACAGGGGGCCAAGTGGCTGGTCAGCGATTGGCGCGGCCAGCGGGGCTAGCCTTTGGTCAGCCCAAATTTTCCATCCGATTCAGGCCCCCCTGTTCAAGAGGGGCCTTTTTGTTTGACGACAGCGGGCTAGATTATCCGGGATGATCCAAGCCTGGTCAGGAGGCGGGAATGATGCGGCGACTGGTGCGGGTGACGTGTTTGTTGGCCCTGGTGACGACGGCGCTCGGGGGCGCCCAGTGGTTCGGTTCGCCGTCCGCGGCGGCCAAGGCCTGGCGGACCGACCGGGTCCGCAAGATCGTGCCCATCGCCTTTCGACGGACCATGCAGGGCTGTGACGGCGGCAGCGCCGAGTTGACGGTTCACGTCCGGCCCTCAATGGACGGCGAACTCAGGATCGGGATAATCGAGGATCGGTTTTTCGGCCACGGCGACATGGAACGGGCCGCCTACTGGATGGCCGGCATCCTGGCCGGCCTGGTGACCCGCCGGCCCATGAACTGGCGGATCGTGTACCAGCATCGAGGCTACATCGACGGCCCCTCGGCCGGGGGGTTGATGACCGTCGCCGTCCTGTCGGCCGTGTTGGACCAGCCACTCCTGCCCCGGGTGACCATGACCGGCACCATCAACCCCGACGGGACCATCGGCCGGGTGGGTGGCGTCTACTACAAGCTGCTGGCGGCCAAGCGGGCCGGGATGAAGACGGTCCTCATCCCGGCCGGGATGAAATGGGAGAGAAAGTGCGGCCGGCCGCGTAAGGGGTATATGTTCACCGGCGCCCGGGTCGACCTCTTCGAACGGGCCAAGAGCTTGGGCCTCAAGCTCATCCCGGTCCGCGACGTTCACGAGGCCTACTTCCACATGACGGGCCGGCCCCTGCCCCAGGAATTGGACTTCCATCAGAAGTTGAAGCTGCCCCGGAAGGCCAGGCAATCGTTGACGTCCTCCTATGAAACCTGGGGCCGACGCTACCAGCGGCGGTTAAAGGCCCTTCAAAGTTTGACGCCCAAGGTCTTTTTCAAATACCGCCCCGGTTTCCAGACCCTGGCCCGGGTGGCCGAAAGTCGCCTGGCCAAGGGTCGGGAGGCCTTGCGGCAAGGCAAGCTCTGCGCCGGCCTGGGCATGGTGTTCCAGGCGGCTTCCCTGGTCGGCCGGGGGGAACTGCTGGCCCGGCTGAGGATCGCCTACGGCCAGGGCGGCGTCAGCGCCATGATCGGGGTCTACAAGCGCCACCAGGTCACGTCCGCCGTCCTGATGAAGTCTTTCCAGAAACTGGCCAAACTGCCGGTCAAGAACCTCAATGACCTGATCACCCTGGCCGAGGCCTACGCCTACACCGCCACCGCTTACGGCGTGTCCTGGCAGGCGTCCCAACAGATGGCCCTCGTGTCCAAGACCAAAAAGGACGACCAGAAGGTCTTCCTTATCCTCCGCTCGGCGGCGATGACCCTGATCGCCCGGGACCTGCTCCATTTTTCCGAGGACCTAATTAAGATGGGCATGGGCTACTGGGGTCCGCCCGTGCCGCCGCTCAAGAGACTGGCCGGGTGGTCCTGGGCCATGACCAAGGCGGCCGAGGCCAACATCGGCTATTTCGACCGGGTGTTCATCAACGCCATGGCCAACAAATATGGCCGGTCGCCCAAGGCGGTGCGCCTGATCATCATGCTGCGGGATCTGCAGTATATGCTCGGCCGGTTGTGCGCCGTGGCCTCGCGGGCGGCGGCGGCGCGACTGCCCAAGGGGGTCCACCAGTCGGCGGTCATCCTGGGCGGCACGGCCACGTCCTTTGCCCTGACCTCCCTGGTGGTGGCCAAGTGGACCAAGCTGGACGCCCGGCTGGACAAGTCCGGGGCCCTGGTCAAGCTCGGGTCGCCCCAGTTCCTCAAACCGATGCTCCGCTCGGCCCGGCGGCACCTGCGGGAGAGCATCCTCCGGGCCCAGAAAATGGGTTTCCAGGCCGTGGTCCCCATCTTTCATCTGCGGGTGGCCGAGGCCCTGGCCGGTCCGGAGAATCCCATCGCCGACCGGCTGTGGGCCTTGTCCGAGTACTGGGTGGGGACGCTCTTCGGCCGGCTGATGACCGCCCTGGCCGAGCCGGAAAAAAAGGCGGCGCGCTGAGGCCGGACCGTGACGGCCGACCGCGGGGGCCGACGAAGAATCAATAGGGCGGACTGGCGATCTCAATCGCCTCGGTTCAGGGGCAACCCCACGCCGCCCAGACGGTCCAGCCGGTCCAGGACCTGGGCCAGGGGCAGGCCGACCACGTTGGTGTACGAGCCCCGAATCCACTCCACGATGCCCGCGCCCACGCCCTGGATGGCGTAGGCCCCGGCCTTGTCCAGGGGCTCGCCCGTGGCCACGTAGGCCGCGATCTCCTCTTCGGTCAAGGACTTGATCTTGACCTGGGTCGAGACGAAATCGGCGTAGTCGATCAGTTTTTCCCGGTGAATCAGGGCGAAACCGGTGATGACCCGGTGCACCCGACCCGAGAGCACGGACAGCATCCAGCGCGCCTCGTCCTCACCGGCGGGCTTGCCCAGCACCAGTTCGCCCAGGACCACCAGCGTGTCCGCGCCCAGGACCAGTCTGTCCGGGCGCCGTCGGGCCACGGCCGCCGCCTTGCGCCGGGCGTTGATGACCGCCCGCTCGACCGGGGACTCCGGGCCGTCGCCCTTCTCGTCGATCCGGGGGACGACGATCTCGAACGCCAGGCCCATCCGGCCGAGCAACTCTTGACGTCTCTGTGAGGCCGAGGCCAGGATGAACGATCCGCCGGCCATTCTGACTACTCCTCCCCGGTTCCGGGCAGGCCCAGCACCCGCTCGACGTTGGCCGTGGTCGCCGCGGCCACCTCGGCCGGGTCGAGACCGCAGTTCGGCCACCTTGTCCGCGGTCAGGGACACGTAGGCCGGCTCGTTCTGCCGCCCCCTCAGGGGTTCGGGTGTCAGGAACGGGGCGTCGGTCTCGACGATCAAGTGATTCAGGTCCAATTCGCGAGCCACCCTCTGCTGCCGGCCGGCCTTCTTGTAGGTCACCGTGCCCGGAATGGACACCAGCCACCCCCGCTCGGCCAGTTGCCGGGCCAGGGCCAGATCCCCCGGAAAGCAGTGGAACACCCCCGGACGGTTAAAGCCGCCCGTGTCCTCCAGGGCCTGGATCGTCTCGTCCATGGCCTGGCGGCTGTGGATGATCAGCGGCAGGTTTAATTCTCGGGAAAGCTCGATCTGCTCGTGGAAGCGCTGGATCTGAACCCCCTTGGGGGAGTGCATCCGGTAGAAGTCCAGGCCGATCTCGCCAAAGGCCTTCACCCGGGGGCTCCCGGCCAGGCGGCGCAGGGCGTCATAGGTCCCGGGGTCGATGGTCTTCGAGTCATGGGGGTGGACGCCGATGGTGGCGAACACGCCATCGAACTTTTCGGCGCAGGCCACGGCCCACCCCGACGTTTTTTGGTCGATACCGATGGTCACCACTCGGTCCACCCCGGCCGCCGCCGCCCGCTCCAAAACGGCGGCTACCTGGCCGGGCGGCTTGATCAAATCCAGGTGGCAATGCGAATCGATCAGGGTTGGCATGCCCCAGGTGTATGCCCCAAATGTGGCCGCTGGTCAAGACCAAAGCCGGGCTCACGCCCGACGGCCTTTCGAAGGGGTGGCCCGGGTCGCCGGGTCACGGCGGTCGTATGAGTCAACTCAGGACTTGAGGTTGTAGATTCGCCGGGGGTTGAACAGCCCCACCCGGCGGGCCAGGCCGGGCGGCAGGAACCGCATCAGGGCCGCCGGGCCGTAGACGCTGGTCGGCAGGCGGCGATGCGCCCCGGGGGCCAGGTAGAACTGATCGGTGCCGATGACGAACCGGTCCGGAAATTTGGTGATCAGGGCCAGCCACTCGGGCTTGAGACCCACGCCCCGGGCCAGGGGCCGGTTCTGGGGCACGCTGTGGCGGTGCATCTTGAAGCTCATGTACAAGTTGGGGTTGCGCCCCAGCAGCCGGCCGCACAGGGCCGTGGTCCGATGACCGGTGTGTCCCCAGCCGACGTGGGCCCACATGACCTTGGCCTTCCGGTTGTGGGCCAGGAAATTTTCAAAGCGGGCGATGTTGGCCTCGATCATTCGCGGATTGGGCGGCGACCAGAGGTGCGAGGGCAGCCGCATCCGCTTGGGCACGGCCTCCATGTGGAGGTCGATGGGCACGCCCCGCGCCGCGGCGATATCGGCCAACAGCAGGAACAGGGGATGATCGGGCGGGGCGTATTCGTAGGGATGTTTGGCGTCGAACGAAAAATGCTCGGCCGTCATCTCGCCGAATCCCAGGGCCCCGGCGTTCAGGATTTGGTGGGCCTTTTTCTTGAATCTCTCCTTTAGATCGCGGCCGACGCGGCCCTGATGCACCGCTTCCTGGATCATGACGTTCAAGGTGCCGCCGCCGCCCAGGAACTTGAACCGCGTCGGATACCTCTTAAGGACGTCGATAAAGGCCGGGTAGTCGTAACTGTGTTCCTGGTGAAAGGTAAAGGGCGGCGGCATGATGAACGTCTTGAGGATATTGAGCCGGTCCATGAACCCCAGGGCCACCCGGGCCGCACCGTCGTAATCACTCCTCGGACCGCCCGAACCGAGGTGGACCATCCCGAAGAGGTGGGCATGGGTGTCATAAAAGGGCGGGCCTTTGCCCCGGAAGACGGGCGGCTTTGGCCCTCGGCCGCCCAGCGGTGGCTGGGCCCCGCAGGCGGCACTGAAAAAGGTCGAACCGAGGCCCAAGGCCGCGGCCTTTCCGGTAGTCCTGAGGAAGTCGCGCCGGGTAGGATGTTCGTGCCGGCTGGTCAATTGTTCCTCCATGTTCCGATTATTGACCTTAACAATAATTTACCACGCAGGGCATCCGTAAAGGCAATCGCTTTGTCGTTCAACCAAGGGTCGTGGTGGCTCATTCCGGAAAGGGAATTGGGTCCAGAGCGGTTCAATGTATTTGTTTTTCACTTCAAGGCCGATGGAGGCCGGCGGCCGCCCGTGGCCCCGGGCACCGTCTCGCGCCGGGCCGGCTTGCCCGTCTTGAGCAGGTGCCTGGCCTGGCGCATGAAGCTCACAAACCGCTTCTTGCACTCGTAGAAGCCGTGCCACCAGGTGTAGTCCGGGGCCATCATCGCCGCGCCCATGCGCGCCCGGCGGCCCTCGTGGTGCCACAGTTCGTAGAACTCGATCTCCAGTTGCTCGTCAAAGGTCTTGCTCTTGTTCAGGAGGCCTTTTTGGTACAGGAGTTTGAGCATCTTCTTGGCCGGCTGGTAATAGACCTCGTTGTACTCGCGGACCACCCGGTCCAGCCGGGCGAAGTGGTCGTCGATCCAGGTCCGGCCGTGGCAGCTCAGGCAGACGGCCTTCATCTTCCGGCGCTCGACCAGGTGGTCGGTCTGGGCCGGGAACGGCTTGAACTGGCTGGGCCTGATGGTCAGCGGCGCTTGCAGTTCCCAGGCCAGCCGCTCGGTAACGTCGTGGGTGGGCCTGGTCCGGCCGGCCCCGGACATGTGGCAGACGGCGCAGGTCGGGGCCCGGTAGTCCAGCCCTGGCGTCCAGGTCCCGGCCGGAACGTCCCAGCGCCACTTCTTACCCGAGGCCCGGTAGAGGGCGCCGTGCTTGGACTCGGTGTAGATCTCGATCTGAGGATGGTCCGGACCGAGGTG
>JAHJDS010000229.1 GCA_018812395.1 Pseudomonadota bacterium | reverse complement strand
CGTGTGCTCTTCCGATCTACCAGGAGAACCACGGCCAGGGCGAACAGGAACCAGGCGGTGGTCTCGAAGACCTTGTAGTTGATCAGGACCGTGGCCGCCATGACTCCCAGACCGATCCCCATCCAGTAGATCTGTTTGAGGAAGACGGGCGTGCCGGTTGGGGGCTTGGGTCCGACGGCGCTGTAGAGATTGACGACGCCCATGGCGGCGGCGGCCAGGACCAGGAGCAGCAGCGGCCATTCGAAATTGCTGATCAGACGACGATCGAAACTCACCGGGGCTCCTCCGGCAGTGGTCCGCCGATCCGGTGACCGGGCCGGTCGAACCAGCTGGCTTGGCGGGGGGACAGCTTGTCGGGCAGGTTGACCGGGAGACCCAGGTATTTGCCGATGACGTACCTGGCCAGAGGCGCCGCAGCTCGGCCGCCCAGCCCGGCGTGTTCGACGACCACGGCCACGGCGATCCGGGGGTCCTCGGCCGGGGCGTAGGCCACGAACCAGCCGTGGTCCCGGAAGCGGCGGGGCACGTACTGGCGGCCGCCGTAGAGTTGGTCCACGGCCAGGCCGACCACCTGGGCGGTGCCGGTCTTGCCGGCCACGGTGACGGCCTTCAACCTGGCCCGAGGCGCGGTGCCGCCCGGTTCATTGACCACGCCGATCAGCCCGCGCTGAATCAACTGGAGATACTCCACCGAAAAGGGCAGGCGCCGCACGAAACGGGGCGGCAAATCCTTGACCAGCTGCCCGTTGATGTCGGTGATGCGCCAGACCAGTTGGGGCCGATAGACCACCGCCGCGCCCGAGGCCAGGGCGGCCAGGTGCTCGAAGTCCGAGTAGAGCCACAACGGGCGGGGGACGAACTCCCGGGCGCCGTTGGCCACGGCGGCGACGACCATCGCCATCTGAAGCGGGGTGACCAGGTTGTAGCCCTGGCCGATGGCCACGCTCAGGGTATCGCCGCCCCGCCAACTCATATCGGCCCAGGCCTTGCGCCAGGCCCGCCACAGGGGCGCGGCCAGGTCAAAGCGACTTCCCAGATCCACCCGCTTGAGCAGGGCCATGATCCAGCCCCGGGTGAGGATACGGCCACGCTTCCAGGCCCGATCCGGGGCGACGCCGGTCTTTTCGTGCTCCAGGGCGATGCCGGTCTTGGACCCCAGGCCGAACATCCGGGCCACCTCCGCCAGCCGGTCGATGCCCATCCGGTGGCCCAGGTTGTAAAAGAACACGTCGCAGGAGACGGTGATCGCCCGCCGGACCTTGAGCGGGCCGTGGCGGTGGCCGCCGTAACAATGGAAGACGTGACTGCCCAGGGGAAAGCGTCCGCCGCAGGAGATGACGGTCTCGGGTCCGATGACGCCCCGGTGCAGGGCCGCCAGGGCGGTGACGATCTTGAACGTCGAACCGGGCGGATACTGCCCGCGCACCGCCCGGTTGTACAAGGGGTGTAATGGATTCCGGGTCAGGGACCGCCACTGGGCGGCCTTGAGTCCGACCACGAAGCGGTTGGGGTTGAAAAAGGGGTTGCTGGCCATGGCCAGCACCCGACCGGTGTGGGGGTCCAGGGCGACGATGGCCCCCACCTTGCCCCGCAAGGCCCGCTGGACGGCCCGCTGCAGCCTCGAGTCGATGGTCAGGTAGATGTTGAATCCCGGCCGGGCGTGGATCTGTTTCAAGACCTTGACCACCCGGCCGGTGGCGTCCACCTCGACCTGACGCCGGCCGTGACTCCCGGAGAGATACCGGTCAAAGGACCGCTCCACCCCGGACCGGCCGACGAAGTCCGCCAGCTTGTGATATGGATAGCGGCCGCTCTCGAGTTCCCGGGCGTTGATTTCGCTCAAATAGCCGATGACGTGGGGGGCCAGGCGGGGAAACAGGTAGGCCCGCTTGGGTTCCACCAGGATGACCACGCCGGGCAGACGGGACTTGTAGGTCTCCAGGAGGGCCACCTCATCGCGGGAGATGTTGGTCTTGATCTTGACCGGGCGAAAGACCGGCCGCTTCGACCGCCTCAGAATCCGGCCCGCCTTTCGGGGGTCCAGCCCGATCAGCCGTTCGAGTTCCCCCAGCAGCTTCTTCCGGTCCGGCACGTCCTCCCGGACCACGGCCAGGGCGTAGGACAGGCGGTTTTCGACCAGGAGCTTGGCGTCGGCCGAGTAGATGAATCCCCGCGAGGGCAGGATGTCGTGGACCCGGATCCGGTTGGACTCGCTGCGCTGGGCGTAGACCGGGCCCTTGATGACTTGGAGATACCACAGCCGGCCCAAGAGAAAGACGAAACACAGGGCCACGATCAGCGCCGAGATGACGAACGGCCACAGCGAGTCATCCCCGTTGTCTCGACCCCGCCCCACGCCCGGGTAGTGACCATACATCCGGCGCTTCACGACTCGTCCGTCGGGTCAAAGGTTCGGGTCATGAACAGGGTCCCTTCGTACCGGAGCAGCCGCCCCAACAGCCAGATCATCGGCGGACCGATGGTCCCGGACACGAGCGATTGGATGAGGATGAACCTCATCGCCGCCAGGGTCAGCGGCGGCTGGTCGAAAAGATAGGTCGCCGTCAGGGCCAGGAGGGTCTTCTGGATGAGGCTGATCGAGAAAACCAACCCGAAGCGATAGACCACGGACCGGGTATTGAACCAGCCGTGGGTGAAGTAAGAGATGTAAAAGGCCACCAGGTACAGCCCGGTGTAGAGTCCCAGGAAACCGCCGGAAAAGACGTCAACGGCGTAGCCCATCCAGAAGGCGAGCATCGAGCCCCACAACAGCGGCAGGGTGAACCCGGCCATGATGATCAGGACCAGCAGGGGCTCCAGGCGAAACGGCCCGATCGTCAACACGCTGGAGAAGGTGGTTTGGATGAGCAACAGGACCACCCCGGGCACCAGATGGAGCAGCCACCGCCTCACCGCGGCCTCCGCCGGCGGATCCGACGCTTGGGTCGGGGCGTGTCGGCGAACTTGGGCCTTGGCCGGCGGACGATGGTCACCTCCTCGAGGCGGGCGAAGTCCACGCTGGGCCTGACCTCCCACTCGCGAAACACGCCGCTCGAGTCGCGGCGAACGTTCGTCACCGTCCCGATCAGGGTCCCCTTGGGAAAGACGCCGGCCGACCCCGAGGCGATGACCACGTCCCCGGGTTTGATGTCCGCGTTGCGGGTGACGTACTTGAGTTGAAGCAGATTGCCGCCGGTGCCGACGACCAGCCCCCGGGTGCCGCTGCGCTGGATGATGACGTCAATGGCCGCGTGCCGGTCGATCAGCAGCAGCACCTTGGCGTAGTGCGGGCTCAGGTTGACCACCCGGCCGACGACGCTGCCCAACTGTCCTTCGGCGTCGAGCACCGGCAGGTCCACCCGGAGACCGTCCCGGCGGCCCTTGTTGATGATGATGGACTTGAACCACGTGGACGAATCCCGGGCGATGACCTCGGCGGCGATCGAGGGCAGCGCCTGGCGGCGGCGGAGACCCAGTTGCCGCCGGAGCCGTTCGTTTTCCAGCACGGCCCGGCGCCAGACACGCTCCTGGCTCTTCAGTTTCTTGATCTGATTCTTCAAAAGCTCGTTTTCGCGCTGCACCCCCACCAGGTTGAAGTACCTCTCCCACAGGGTGTTGAAAAAGCGGACTACGGCCATCCCGCCCCGCTGGACGGGCCCCAGGATTTCGAGCACGCCCCGCTCCAGGCCCCGGGAGCTTTCCGGTCGCCGGGCGCTGATGGACACCAGGACCAGGACGGCCATCAAAAAAACAAGGACGATCAGTAGGGTGCGGTAACGCCTGAAGAAACTCAACGGTGTCTAGCCTCTGAGAGGTGAGAGGCCTGGTCGGCCGACGCCTCGGGCTTCAAACCGGCCAGAAAAAAAGAGGGGGGGGGATTAACTAATGGCCACCTCCTTCAAGAGCTCCAGGCTGTCGAGGACCTTGCCCGAACCCAGGACCACCGTGGACAGGGGGTCCTCGGAGATGGTGATGTGCAGGCCGGTCTCCTCCCGGAGCAGAATGTCGAGGTTCTTGAGCAGCGAACCGCCGCCGGTCAGGACGATACCCCGGTCGACGATGTCGGCCGCCAGTTCGGGCGGCGTCTGTTCCAGGGCGATGCGGACCGTCTCGACGATGGTGTCGATCTGCTCGGTCAGCGACTTGCGGACCTCCTCGGAGTCGATGGTCAGGATCTTGGGAATGCCGGTCACCAGATCCCGGCCCTTGACCTCGATGGTCTCCACTTCGCTGGTGGGGTAGGCCGTGCCGATGGTGGTCTTGATCTGCTCGGCGGTGCGCTCGCCGATGAGGAGGTTGTACTTGCGCTTGATGTGCTGCAGGATGGCTTCGTCCATCTTGTCGCCCCCCACCCGGACGCTCTTGGAGTAGACGATCCCCGACAGCGAGATGACCGCCACCTCGGTCGTGCCGCCGCCGATGTCGACGATCATGTTCGAGGTCGGCTCGGTGATGGGCAGGCCGGCGCCGATGGCCGCCGCCATGGGCTCCTCGATGAGGTAGACCTCGCGGGCCCCGGCCGATTCGGCCGACTCCCGAACGGCCCGTTTCTCGACCTGGGTGATCCCCGACGGCACGCTGATGATCATCCGGGGCCGAACCAGGTTGCGCCGGTTGAGGGCCTTGCGGATGAAGTGCCGCAGCATGGCCTCGGTCACCTCGAAGTCGGCGATGACCCCGTCCTTCATGGGCCGGATGGCGACGATGTTGCCCGGGGTCCGGCCCAGCATCATCTTGGCCTCCTTGCCCACCGCCAACACTCGTTTCTGGCCGCCCGCGTCCTTGCGCACGGCCACCACCGAGGGTTCGGACAACACGATCCCCTTGCCCTTGACAAAGACCAACGTGTTGGCCGTGCCCAGATCAATGGCCATGTCGTTACTGAACGCGCCGAACAGGCGGTCGAGGATCATGCTTTTGAACCCCTTGGACGAAATGACCGACGCGACGGTCCGTCCCGCCCCCCGAACAAGTCACTTACCCGATTGCATATAATTCCCGGCATCGAGGCCCCGCCAACCGGTCCCGGACAGGGCCGGACCGGGTAATCGGCTAATACTAACAAGTAACCAACCGACAGGCAAGGATTTATTATTGGCCCCAATCCAGATTTTTTCCGCAAGGTTACTCAAAAATTACCCCATCCGGACGTCCGACCGAGGCCAAGAATCCCGACCAGTGACCGGCTCGATCCGGGTAAGTACCGCCACTTGAGGAAAATAGAAATGGCGTTGACCTCGACACGACATCAGGCTATAATACATCCCCGACCGGGGTGAACATCGGGGGAAGTCCTCCCTTCAAATGGACCAGACCAACGGACGCCGTGGTCGGACGCCGACCGTGAGGGGGGCGCGGTGTCTTCATTTGGTCGGAGGGGCGTGCCTCCCTCCCCGCGCCCCCATACCGGCCCGCGGACGCCACGCCGGGCGCGGACCGGTTCTTAATGGCCGGCCAGAACAAAGGGGGACGACAATGGAGGTCGCGGCCAGGCGGAGCGTGACGCCCCAGGACTTGGCCCCGGGGCCGCTCGGGACCTACGCCCAGCCCACGGCGCGCATCGCCCGCATCCGGGAAAAAATGCTGGCCGAACCGTATTCGGTCTGTCTGGAGCGGCCGGCGCTCCTGAGGGCCTTCCGCAAATCCCCGGCCGGCAAGCAGGCCAAAAAGTCCCATCCCCTCGTCGCCCGGGCCCTGGCCCTGGCCTACGTCCTGGCCCACCGTCGGCCGCGCGTCTACGACGATGAACTGATCATCGGCAACATGACCGGGAAGCGCGTCGCGGCCAACTACTACCCCGAGGGCGGGTCGGTCAACATCCTGGAAGACGTCTTCCGCCTCCAGCGACGCCGGATTCCCATCACCCTGACCCTGGCCGAAAAGTTCAAGCTGGTGGCCGTGGGCCTGGGCAACGTCCACCGGTCCATCGGCGGCCGGGCCCTGCTCCGTCGCGGCCGGGCCAAACACTTCCTGGACTTCTTCCGGGCCAGGCGCTACTTCGTCACCGAGGAGGCCGGCGTCAGCCACCAGGTGGGCGGCTACGCCGACGTGGTTCACCACGGCCTGAAACGGGCCGACCAGACGGCGGCCAGGTGTCTCGAAGCCGACGCCCGCCCCGACGGCGCGCCCCTCGATCAAGACCAGCGGGCCTTTTATCAGGCGGTCAGGATCACCGTCGGGGGCCTTCAAACCATGGCCGCCAACCTGGCCGACGAGGCGGAAAGAGCGGCCGCGGACCCCGGGCTCGCTCCGGACAGACGGGCCGAGCTGCTCGCCTCGGCCGCCGCCTGTCGCCACGTGCCCTTTGATCCGGCCCGGACCTTCCTCGAAGGCCTCCAGGCCTGCTGGCTGGTCCATCTGGCCCTCAACCTCGAAGACTTCGAGCAGGGTCTCTCCTTCGGCCGGCTGGATCAAATCCTGTACCCCCTCTACCTGGCCGACGTCGAGGCCGGCCTCTTGACGCCGGAGCGGGCCGCCGAAATCCTGGCCTCCTTCCAGCTCAAGACCGGCGAGACCATGCCCCTCTACTCGGAGCGCATCGACCACTATTTCTCCGGCAACGGCGTGGCCCAGGGAATCACCGTCGGCGGCACCGACGAGGACGGCGGGGACGCCACCAACGAACTGTCCGGTCTGATCCTGGACGCCTACGCCCAGATCCGGACCCGCGAGCCGGCCCTGCACGCCCGGGTCCACCCCCAGACGCCGAGTTGGTTTCTGGACCAGTGCGCCGAGGTCATTCAATTGGGCTGCGGCAAGCCTTCCTTGTTCGGCGACACGGCCGTGGTCGAGGCCCTGGAACGGGCGGGCTTTACCACGCCCCACGCCCGGGACTACGCCATCATCGGCTGCGTCGAGACGGCCTCCCAGGGGCGGACCTACAACTCGTCGGACGCCTGCCTGTTCAACCTGCCCCTCTGCCTCGAACTGGCCTTGAACCAGGGCCGCCAATGGCGCGGCAAGCGTCTCGGCCCGTCCACCAGGCCGGTCCAGGAGATGACCTCCTTCGAGGACGTGGTCGAGGCCTTCCGGGTCCAGGTCGAGGACGCGGTGGACGAGCTGGCCCAGGTCCTGACCTGGCTCGAGGAGACCTATCGGATTCACCGGCCGACGCCGGTCAACTCGATCATCACCTCCGGGTGTCTCGAGCGCGGCCGCGACGTGACCTGGGGCGGGGCCGACTACGACTTCACCTCGATCCAAGCGGTCGGCCTGGCCGACGCCGGGGACTCGCTGGCGGCCATCCATCGGGTCGTGTTCGAGGACAAGCGGCTGAGCCTCCCGGAACTGGCCGATGTCCTCAGGAAAAACTTCCGCCGTCACGAGGCGCTCGGGGTCTGGTTGGCCGCCAGGCTGCCGCGCTTCGGCAACGGCGACGAGGCGGCGGACCGGTTTACCCAACTGGCGGCCGACGTCTTCGCCGAGGCGGTCAGGTCCCATCGCAACTCCCGGGGCGGCCGATACATCCCGGGCATCTACTCCATGACCTGCCACCTCGGCTTCGGTCGGGTGACCGGCGCCCTGCCCAACGGCCGGCCGGCCGGCCGGCGTTTGTCCAACGGCCTCTCCCCGGTGGACGGGGCCGACCGGAAAGGCCCCACGGCCGTCCTCCGCTCGGTCGCCTCCCTCGACAGCCGCCAGTGGGCCAACGGTTACGCCCTCAACCTCAAGTTCGACCGGAAGATGATCGCCGGGCCAACGGGCCGACGGGCCTTGTCGGGGGTGATCAAGACCTTCTTCGAACGGGGCGGCATGGAGGTTCAAGTCAACGTGCTCGACGCGGACGTTCTCCGCGAGGCCAAGGCCGATCCGACGGCCCACCCGGGGTTGGTCGTCAGGGTGGCCGGATATTGCGCCTACTTCAACGATCTCCAGCCGGCCGTACAGGACGAAATCATCGAGAGGACGGCCCATGGATCCAGCTAGGGCGGCCTCCAACGGCGTCCCGCAAATCTTCTCCGTGCAGCACTTCTGCCTGCACGACGGCCCGGGAGTGAGGAGCCTGGTCTTTTTCAAGGGCTGTCCCCTTCGTTGTCTGTGGTGCCAAAATCCCGAGTCATGGCGATCGACCCCGGAAGTCAGCTTCGAGAAACACCTCTGTATCGACTGCCGAACCTGCGTCGAGGCCTGTCCACCGCGGGCGACCCTCGAACCGGGACGGCGTGACGACCGGTCCTGCGTCCGGTGCTTCACCTGCGCCGACAAATGCCCGTCCGGGGCCCTGACCCGGTGCGGCGAAAAGAGGACCGTCGAGTCGCTCCGGGACGAACTGCGGCCGGAATATCCCTTTCACCACAACACCGGCGGCGGCGTCACCTTCACCGGCGGCGAGCCGACCCTGTGGCCGGGTTTCGGCCTCCGGTTGGCCGAGGCCTTGAGGCGGGACGGGGTGCATCTGGCGGTCGAAACCTGCGGGCTGTTCCGCTTGGAGGGCCGCCAAGGGCCAACCAAAGCGGCCGAACCTTCGGGGCCGGTGTGGGACTTCCTGTCGGCCGTGGACTTGATCCTGTTCGACGTCAAGGTCTTCGACGACCTCGACCACCGTCGGGCGTGCGGCCAATCCAACCTGACGATCAAGCGCAACCTGGCCCTCCTGGCCGGGCTGGCCGCCCAGGGCCGGGGCCCGGTCGTCTGGGCGCGGCTGCCGCTCGTCCCGGGGCTGACCGACCAGCCGGCCAATCTCCAGGCCTGGGCCGAATTCCTGCTGAACATCGGCCTGCCGTGGCTGACGGTGGTCCCTTACCACCACCTGGGGGAGGCCAAGCGTGACTGGCTGGGCCTCGAGCCGGGACCGGACCTGCCCCCCCTGACGGACGAGGCCCGGGACGAGTCGGCCGAGGTGCTCCATCGGGCCGGGCTCAGCGTCTTCGTCCCCGGCGAGGAGGACTGGACCGCCCCCCGGGGCTGATCGACCGCGGCCGGCGCCGGCTTGTCCTCGTCGACCGCGCCATGCTAAAATAAAGAATTAAAGATAACATCGGCCGGTCCCCATCGGACCGCGCCCTGACCCGGCTCCAACCAGGAGGGCTTCATGAAGCGGCTCGTCGTCGTCAGCCTGTCAGTCATCATCCTGCTGACCCTGGTCCGGACGGCTCCGGCGGACCGGGGCGGGGTGAGCAACTTCAGTCGGGCCGTCCTGGCCGGTGACTACGACAAAGTGAACCGGATGCTCCGGGCCAATCCCTCGTTGGCCCGGTATCGCGACCGGGGCGCCGGCCAGCGCCACATGCGCATGACGCCGCTGCACTGGGCGGCCACAGCCCGCCGGACGCGCATCGCCCGCCTGCTGTGCACCTTCGGAGCCGACCCCAACGCCCGGGACATCGCCGGCCAGACCCCGCTGCACTACGCCGCCGCGGTGGGCGCCGTCGGCGTGATCAGGGTCCTCCTGGCTTGGCGGGCCAATCCCAACATCCGCGACATCGCCGGACGGACGCCCATGTGGCACGCCCGGCACCGCGGCTTCGCCGGCGCCGTGGCCGCCCTGGCCGCCGCCGGGGGGCATTAAACACCGCCGCTGGAATCGCCAGTGTTCAGGTCTCGAAGACCGGACACTCGGCCGCCACCAACCTGGCCGTTGCAAAAAAAATTGCTTCAGCTAGATTATAAGAGAGGCATAACGTCGCACCGCTCCGATGGCGAACAAGGAACTTGACACCCGCCGCCCGAGGCGAAAGGGGGAGTTGACATGGACGCGCATCAAGTCGCTTACAACGAAAAAGTGGCCGCGCATCTGATCGAGCAGATCACCAAGCGGAGGATGGAGGCCAGCTTCGCCCCCACGGCCCTCGCCGCCAAAAAGGAAGTGCTGGGGATGATCCCGGCCGGGTCAACGGTCTTCCGGTGCGGGTCCATGACCGCCATGGACATGGGGCTCTGGGACGAGGTCAGCAAACTGGACGACGTCGAGTTGATCGAACCCTACGAGCCGGGCATCGAGCCGGCCGAGGGCATGGCCCGCCGCCGCCGGGGCATGACCGCCGACATCATGATCGCCAGTTCCAACGCCGTCACTTTAGACGGCCGGCTGGTCAACCTCGACGGCATGGGCAACCGGGTGGCGGCCATGATCTTCGGCCCGGCCAAGGTGATCCTGCTGGTGGGCATGAACAAGGTCTTTCCGGACCTCGAGTCGGCCATCGCCCACGTCAAGCACTACAGCGCGCCGGTGAACAACATCCGTCTGAACATGCCGAACCCCTGCGTCGAGACCGGGAGGTGCCACGACTGCCGGAACGACACCCGCATCTGCAACCAGTGGTCCATCATCGAAGGCCACCTGCTCAAGGATCGGATCCACGTCAAGCTGGTTGGCGAGTTCCTGGGCTACTGACGACACCATCATTTCCCGATTAAGAACCCCGGCGGCCGAGCGCGACCCCGGGGTTTCTTCTTGGATATGCGGGTGGCTTCTTCCGGCCCCCCGCCCTCCCCAGGACCAGAGGGTGTGGTGAACACCGCGGGCGTGATTCGCGAGTGAGGTTGCGGGTGGTGAGAACTTTGTCGTCCGGGGGCCTACCCTTTAGCGCAACCGGGAAAAATATTACTATAACGGCCAAATAGGGCTTGACAAGTTACACCTAAGGTGACTAGATGGTATTTAGGTGCGGCATAATAGCAACTTATGGGCCATGAAGATGAGCGAGCCGCCAGGTTTTCCACGCACGTCCTGATCCAGGTAAGCCAGGGCGCCAAGGGCGCTCCTAATACAGGGTAAGGAACAAAGGTCTCCGGGCCGGGCGGGAGGCACTTCGGACGCCGGTCTTCGGCGCTGGCATTCATAACCAACTGTTTATACTCGCTTTCTGCGACAGGAGGCACCGAGTATCGTCTGGAGGCCGAAGCAGACAACGGTTTCCATATATACCGAAACCAGCCGTAGGGGGAACGACATGGCTGAAGAACAACCTGTCTGGGCCGGGTTGCTCAAGTATCCAGTCACTATCTTCACGGTACTTGTGGCCTTGATCATCGCCAAGTACGCCTTGGGGATTACGTTTGGGCCTGTTAAAAGGGTGGGTCCGAGCGGCATCGAGTTTGTGCAGGACGCCAAGGCGGCGATTGTCGATCTTGATGGAAAGTTGAGGGGCTTAGCCGCCAAAATTGAAGCGATGAAAAGGCAGCTCGTCTGGAAGGCTCTTGGCCCTCGCCCGGCACAAATGTCGATCTCTCGCCAAGCACAAATATCGATCTTCAAGGCGACTCAAACCGTTTCCGATCAAACGGCCCGCCTAGCCAAATTTTCGGCCGCCCGATCCCGGGACGCCTCCAAGCCGACGGGGTTCATATGGATCGGCGATTACAAGAACGGGTGGAGCAAGGTAATGCTTGGTGCCGTGGAGACCGGCCAACCGATTACAGTCCCGCCCAAGCAACTACTACCCGGCACGGAGTATCGCGTTCGGGGAAACATGATCGTGCGCGACGGTCTTCCGTCGAACGACGCCGTTTATTTTCGTGGCCGCAAGAGCCTGGGGGTAATTGCCAGGGGTACCAAGATACGTCTGGTTAAAACCCCAATGCCTATAAATCGCCGGTTCGCGGTGCAGTACTGGGCCGAGGTGGAGCTGCCGTGATGAGGGCGAACTGTTAGCAATCGCGCCGGCGCCGAAACGCTCATTTCTGAGCTTCGCGTTGGGCGCCAGACAGGTCAATCCTGGGCCACCGATTGACTGAACAAACGGGGGGAAGGAAATGAGCACGTTATCAAGGCGTCTGAATTTACGGTATTTCGTACTTTCCCTGGTCATCGCTTTTCTGGCG
>JAHJDS010000228.1 GCA_018812395.1 Pseudomonadota bacterium | reverse complement strand
GTCCGGACCGAGGTGGCACTGGCCGCAGGCCTCGGGCTTGCGGGCTTCAGCCAGGCTGAAGCGGTGCCGGGTATGGCATGAGGTGCAGCTACCCCGGCTGTTGTCCAGGTTGAGCCGGCCGACGCCGGTGTTGGGCCAGGTGGCCGAGGTCAGCTTCCCCTTCTTATCCACCTTGAGCACCGTGCCGTGGCAGTAGTAGCACCCCGTGGCCCGCTCGAGGGTCGAGGTAAGGCCCTGCTTGAGCCAGGGATCTATTTGCCAGATGATCCGCAGGGTATTGGCGTGCTTGCTTTTGGAGTACTGGCGGGCGGTCGCCAGGTGACAGCGGCCGCAGTCCCGGGGCGTGACCACGGCTGAGAGTTTTGTCTTGGCCGCGGGCCAGACCTTTTTCTTATATCGGACGTATTGGGCGTGGCCGCGGCTAAGGTCCCGATCGCCGCGGAGGCCCTGATGGCAGTGCAGGCAACCGACCTTGGCCTTGGCGTGGCGGCTGCGGACCCAGTCCTGATAAATGCCGGGCGTGGCCTGTTGGTGACACTGGACGCACCCCCGGGCCACCTTGGCTTTGAAGGGCGGGGCGGCCGAGACCAGGGGCGGACCCCAGTTCCAGTAGGCCAGGCAGAAGATGACCAGGAAGATGAGGACCAGCACCAGGTAGGACAAGACGATGAAGGTCCGCGAGGCCGGCGTCTCGGCCGGGGCCTCCCGGTCGGGCGCGGGCCCGAGCTTGGGCACCCGGTCGAGGACCTCCGGGCCGTGGGGCGCGTCCTCCAGGGCAACGGTCAAATCCTCGCCGGGGGCGTGCCGACCCATGTGGCGCCCGTCCTTCCAGAGCTTGCTGTTGCTCAGGTCGTACAACTCGCCGCCCACCACCACGTGGGCCGGACGGCCCTCCCGTCCGTCGGCCTGGGCCAGGGGATCGATCCGGCCGGCCATGGCCGCCTTTTTTAAGCGGCGATGAATGACCGTGGTCGCCGCCACGCCCACGGCCAGCAGACAGAGGTAACCAAAGACCTTGACCATCCAGACCAGGCCCCAGGTCGAGGTCCACAAGTAGTCCAGTCTGGGGACGCGCAGCCAGGTGAGGACGACGCCGGTGACGCCGACAATGATGATGCAGGTCACCCCCAGGATTCGCTCGCCCAAGGGCAGGCCCTTGGAGAAGGACCTCGGCTTGATGAACAAGTGGACGAAGAAGACCGTCCCGAACCAGATCACCCCGGCCAGGACGTGGAAGAACCCGGCGATGAGTTCGAGCCATCCCCGCCAGGGAGACGGCCTGGTGGCCGGGTCAAGGGAAAACCCGCGGGTCTTAAATAAATGCCCGGCCCGGGTCAGGCCCCGGCCGCCGGTCGGGTTGTCGTGGCAAAAGGTGCAGGCCTGATTGGTCTGGGCCGAGAAGTAGGGCGTGGCCTGAACCGGCCGGACGCCTACGAACCAACCGGCCACGACGCCGGCCAGCCCCAGGCCGACCAGGATCGTTCCCAGACGCCGGAACCGTCCCACAGACCTCATCCTCCCCCTCGATCGGCGCTTCTGAACCGCTCATTTTTTTTACCTTTCCGGCCGGCCGGACGCAAGTTATATCGTCGGACGGAATTGACAAAAAAACTCCCCGCCCGGGGCCTGGGGCGGGGAGTTTTTCGTGCCTTGGTTCTGGAGCGATTAGCGTGTCTTCAGATACGTCTCCGGCGGCCGCTTGGTCGAGCCGGTGGCATTGGGTACCTTCTCGCGGTGGGCCGGCTTGCCGGTCTTGAGCAGGTGTTTGGCCTCACGCATGAAGCTCATGAACCGCTTCTTGCACTCGTAGAAGCCGTGCCACCAGGTGTAGTCCGGGGCCATCATCGCCGCGCCCATCCTGGCCCGCCGGCCCTCGTGGTGCCACAGCTCGTAGTACTCGATCTCCAGTTGCTCGTCGAACATCTTAGTCTTGTCGAGCAGCTTCTTAGCGTAAAGCAGGTCGAGCATCTTCTTGGCCGGCTTGTAGTAGACCTCGTTGTACTCATGGACCACCCGGTCCAGCCGGGCGAAGTGGTCGTCGGTCCAGGTTTGACCGTGGCAATTGAGGCAGACGGCCTTCATCTTCTTGCGCTCGACCACGTGGTTGGTCTTGGCCGGGAACGGCTTGAACCGGCTGGGCCTGATGGTCAGCGGCGCCTGGATCTCCCAGGCCAGCCGCTCGGTGACGTCGTGGCTGGTCAGGACCTGGCCGGCCCCGGACATGTGGCATGAGGCGCAGGTCGGCGCCCGGTAGTCCACGCCCGGGGTCCAGGTGCCGGGGGCCGAGTTCCAGCGCCACTTGTACCCGCTGGCGTTGTAGATGGCGCCGTGCTTGGACTCGGTGTAGATCTCGATCTGGGGATGGTCCGGACCGAGGTGGCACTGGCCGCAGGCCTCGGGCTTGCGGGCCTCGGCCACGCTGAACCGGTGCCGGGTATGGCAAGAGGTGCAGCTTCCCCGGCTGCCGTCCAGGTTGATCCGGCCGACGCCGGTGTTGGGCCAGGTGGCCGAGGTCAGCCTCCCCTTCTTATCCACCTTGAGCACCGTGCCGTGGCAGTAGAAGCACCCGCTGGCCCGCTCGAAGTCGCTGTTCATGCCCTTAATCAGCCAGGGATCGATCTGCCAGATGATGGTCAGCGTGTTGGCGTGCTTGCTGCGCGAGTACTGCTTGACCTCGTCGGGGTGGCACCGCGAGCAGTCCTTGGGGGTGACCACGGGCGAGACCGGCACCCGGTATTTGGCCGTGCCCCACTTGTTGTCCGACCGCTGGTAGTGCTTGAAGTGGGTTTGGCTGACGTCCTTGTCCGTGGCCGCCGCCTGGTGGCAGTCCAGACAGGTGATGTTGGCGCTGGCGTGGCGGCTGTTGGCCCAGTCGGCGAACAGCCCCGGCGTCTCGACCCGGTGGCACTCCAGACACGCCCGGGCCTGAATCGACATACTCCGCACGATGCGGAAGGCCTTGGCCTTGGGCAGATTGGGCGCGGGTCCAGGCTTGGACGCCGCCCAGCCCAGGGCGGCCATGGCCATCGCCGCCAGGAGCCCGATGAGGATGGATAGCTTTTTCATTTCGCCCCCTAAAAAACCTTGCGTCACCCTGACCACCGTTGAGTCAACTCCTTCGTCCGAACGTCAACGGTATTTGTAGTAAGGCTTGGGATTGTGCACCAGGTCGCGGTGACAATCGAAGCACTTCTTGTCGTAACCGGGCCGCGGGTAAAGCACCGTCTTGTGGGCCAGCATCGCCCCCCGCTTGTAGGGGATGTACAGCAGGTTGCCGTGGCACTTGAGACACTGGTCGTTGGCGATGGTGGCGTAGGCGTGCTCCCGGGCCTTTTTTCGATCGTACCGCCCCCCCACGAAATGGGAGACAATGTCCTTGAGGCCGTGCCAGGTCTTGGCGTAGAAGAACTGAAAGGTCTGATGCGGGGCCGGCAGGTGGCAGTCCATGCAGTAGGCGACCACGCCCCGGCGGTTGTTGGCGTGGGACGACGTCTTCCACTGATTGTAGGCCGGCTCGATCTCGTGGCAGAGCGTGCAGAACTCGGGCGTCGAGGTCCGGACCATGGTGTAGAAGGCGACGCTGAAGACCGGAAAGGAGATCACCAGGCCCAGCAAGACCAGCAGGGACGCCTTGACCAGCCGGTGACGCCACAGGCGTTTGAGCAGCCCCGGTCTGTCTTGGCGTTTCCGGCCGCGGGGCGCGGCGCCACCTTGGTCGGATTGGCCGGACATGTCCCCCCCTGTGGCGGCCCCCAAGGTCGACTGATTGAGTAGGAATAATAACATTGTTACGTTCGTGCCGGGGGGTGTCAAATAAAAACCATGTTCCATAACACGAAAAAATAAATAATCATTTACATAAATAATTGTTGTCGCAGGACATCATTAATTTTAAAAATTTTAATATAAACCTCACCCGTCGGATTGTCCTCGGCGCATAACAGGCCGATAATAATACTTTATTCTGGTATCATTATGCCGATTCGCCCGGGTCGGAGAGCTGCCCCGGCCGCCTTTCAAGACACAGACCCGTTTCGTCGTTGGTTACCGATTTCCGGTTGGCGTCAGGCGGGGGCATCTGCTAGGGTAGGTGGGCCGAATTTTTCCAGGCAACGGCCCAGGGGGGGTAAATGTCGTCATTCAGGCTCGATCGCCGCCGCACGTCCCTGGTCGTCATCGACGTTCAGGACAAGCTGATGGGGGTCATGGGCCGCCGGGAGCGGATGACGGACGGCCTGCTCAAGCTGTGTCACCTGGCCAACACGTTCGATCTGCCCCTGATTCTGACCGAGCAGTATCCCAAGTGGCTGGGCCCGACCGTACCCGAGATCAAGGCGGTCCTGCCGACCTACGCGCCCATCGAGAAACTCGACTTTGACTGCTGCGCGGTCGCCGCCTTCAACCAGGCCCTGGACGCGGCCGGCACGAAAGACGTGATCTTGACCGGAGTCGAGACCCACGTCTGCGTCCTCCAGACCTGCCGGTCCCTGCGGGACAAGGGTTTTGGGGTGCACGTGCCCCAGGACGCGGTGGACTCGCGGACCGAGGAGAATTGGCGCGTCGGCCTGGACCTGATGAAGGACCTTGGCGCGGTCATCACCTCCGCGGAGACGGTCATCTTCCAGATGCTGGAGCGGGCCGGCACCCCGGAGTTCAAGGCCATGATGAAGGTGGTCAAGTAAAGGCCCGGATCTCGGACGACCAGTCTGTCGAAACTCCCCGTTAGCCTTCAGGGAAGGAGCCAGCATGTCTTATCAGCCGATCGTCAAACCTCCCGCGGCCTCGATGCCGTTCGGGCCTAATCTGGTTGATTACGACCAAGCCAGGGCCGACCTGGGCTGGACGGACTTCGCCGCCGAGATCAACGGCCTGCCCGGCGGCGGGCTGAACATCTCCTACGAGGCGCTTGATCGGCACCTGGCCACCCCAATCAAGAACAAGGTGGCCATATTTTGGGAAGGACAGGATGAGACGAGCGAGACCTACACCTTTGCCGAACTCGCCCGGCTGACCGATCGGCTGGCCGGCGCCCTGCGCGCCTTGGGGGTCACCAAGGGCGACCGGGTGTTCACCTACATGGGCCGGACCCCGGAGCTTTACATCGCCCTGTTGGCCGTGCCCAAGGCCGGGGGGATAATCGGCCCGCTCTTTGCAGCCTTTGGCCCGGACGCGGTCAAGGACCGGCTCCTGGACAGTCAGGCCAAGGTCCTGTTTACGACCCCCACCCTGATGAAGAACATCCGGCCGATCATCCCCGAACTGCCTGATCTCAAAACAATCGTCATCGTCAATCGGCGGGGCAAGCCATACGAGTTTGGCGACCGGGAAAAGGCCTTTGACCAGATCATGGCCGACGGGTCAGACGACTTTGAAATCGAGCCCACAGACGCCGAGGATTTTTGCATCATGCACTACACCTCGGGCACCACGGGCAAGCCCAAAGGCGTGGTCCACGCCCACCAGGCCGTGGTCGGTCACCACGCCACGGCCCGACACGTCCTGGACCTCCACCCCGAGGACGTCTACTGGTGCACCGCCGACCCGGGCTGGGTGACCGGCACGTCCTACGGCATCTTCGGCCCCCTGGCCGGCGGCATCACCCAGGTAGTGTATGAGGGGGGATTCAGCGCCAGCCGGTGGTACAAGGTCATCGACAAGTACCGGGTCACCGCCTGGTACACCGCGCCCACGGCCATCAGGATGCTGATGAAGGCCGGAGAGGAGGTAGTTCAAAAATACGACCTGTCCAGTCTCAGGTACATGTGCAGCGTCGGCGAGCCGCTTAATCCCGAGGCCATTGTCTGGGGCCAGAAGGCATTCGGCCTGCCGTTTCACGACAACTGGTGGCAGACCGAGACCGGGTGCATCCAGATCGCCAACTACCCCATCATGGATATCCGGCCCGGGTCCATGGGCCGGCCCTTCCCGGGGGTTACCGCGGCCATCCTGAACGAGACCTTCGAGCGGGAACTGCCGCCGGGCGAGGAGGGACACCTGGCCCTCAAGCCGCCCTGGCCGTCCATGTTCCGGACCTACTGGGGCCGCCAGGACCTGTACGACTCGAGGTTCGTCAACGGCTGGTACATCACCGGCGACAAGGCTCGGATGGACGAGGACGGTTACTTCTGGTTCGTCGGCCGGGCCGACGACGTGATCAACACCGCCGGGCACCTGGTCGGCCCGTTCGAGGTCGAGAGCGCCCTGGTCGAGCACCCGGCCGTGGCCGAGGCCGGGGTGATCGGCGTACCGGATGATCTGGCCATGGAGTTGGTCAAGGCCTTTGTGTCGCTCAAGGACGGCTACGAGCCGTCAGACCAGCTCAAGAAGGACATCAGGATATTCGCCAAGAAGAAGCTGCACGCCCTGTCGTGTCCCCGTGAGATCGAGTTTTTGCCGGGCCTGCCCAAGACGAGGAGCGGCAAGATTATGCGGAGGTTACTCAAGGCGCGCGAACTCGGCCTGCCCGAGGGTGATACGTCCACTCTCGAAGAATAAGACGGGATTCGCCTGCCTTTTTCGACGGGTGGGGCTGTGCCCCGCCGACAGATAAATTGATTAAAGGAATAGGATCGTCTTTATGTTGCGGGTTGCTCCGCCCCTGCGCCCAGGGTCAATGGGGGCTTGCGCAGCCCCCCTTGACAATCCCCCCGCGCTTAGAGGGCCGCTGGCGCGGCAGGCGAGCCCGGGGGCCGGCCACACAGATGCGAACTAATTACCACGAGCTTGAACCAAGTACGCCGGTGCGGCGTCGCACCTCCCCTAAGTGTAATTGTCAAACAGGTTGTTTACGGTTTTCAGTCTGGAGACGGGCGGTTTGCCGTTGAGGGCGGTATGAGGACGGTGATGATTGTAGTACCTCAGCCAGGGGGCAAG
>JAHJDS010000227.1 GCA_018812395.1 Pseudomonadota bacterium | reverse complement strand
GACCTCGTCGGGCAGGATCAGGTAACCGATCTGGGACAGCAGAGTCGCCGTCTCCAGTTCCCACGGCTGGGGATAATTCAACTGCTGCCCGGTCTCGACGACCAGGTGCTTGATCCGGGCCGAGCGGCCGAAGGCCTTGGGGTTGGCCAGCGACAACACCTGGGCCAGGACCGCCACCGCGCCCCGCAAGGTCTTTTCCAGAAGCTCCCGTTCGGCCATCACCAGGCGATACTGCTCCAGCCCGGCGGCCAGGGCGCTTCTGAGTTCGGTGTCCTGGCAGGGCTTGGTCATCAGGCGAAAGATGTTCCCCTCGTTGACCGCCGCCGTGGCCGCGGCCAGGTCGGCGTGACCGGTGAGCATGATCCGGACCGTGTCCGGGGCCATGTCCCGCACCCGGCGCAGGACCTCGATGCCGTCCAGCCCCGGCATGCGCAAATCCGAGACCACGACCGCGTAGGGCCCGGAGAACTGCACCCGGCGGAGACCCTCCTGGCCTCCCAGGGCCGTGTCCACCTCGAACCGGCCCCGCAACTGGCGCTGGAACGCGGCCAGCAAATTGTCGTCGTCGTCGATGAAAAGCACCCGTGTGTTCATGGCGCCCCGTCCTGTGCTGGGGTGATGCCCTTCGCCCCCGCCGACCGGCCGGCCGATCCTCAGGCCTTCCGCCGGAGCGGGACGATGACCTTGATGGGCTGGCGAACGCCGTAGGCCCGGTTGTAATTCACCAGACTGCTGATCAGGGACTCGCTCAGTTCCTGTCCCTCCCCCAGCAGCCGCCGTCCGGTCCGGAGGCTGACCACGTCCTGGTGCAGGATCATCCCCGGCTGCAGGCCGTAGATCGTCGTTTCCTCCTGTTCGTACCTGACCTCGTCGCCCAGGATCATGTCCAGAGCGGTCAGGACCGCCGGATCGTACCAGCCCCGCCGCCCGTTGAGTTCCGCCATGGCCTTGGCCTTGGACTCTCCGGACTGGACCAGGACGTCGAAGTCCAGCAGCACCTTCAGGATCCGCGACCCGAGCGGAATGCCCTCCTCCTTGCGCTCGTCGGCCGGGTAGCCCTGGCCGTCAAAGTGCTTTTCCTGGTAGGCGATGATTTCGCTGACCCCCTCCATGCGGGGAATGCGGAGCACCATTTCCGCGGCCAGGGACGGATGGCTCTGGAACAGGGCCGCCTCCTCCTCGGACAGGCTCCGGCCCTTGATCGCCCGCCGGACGATGTCCCGCGGCAGGGTCAGGCAACCCAGTTGGGAGAGCATGGTCGCCGTCTCGTAGGCCCAATCCTGTTCGATCTCCAGGATCCGGACGATCTCCTTGACGTGGCGGATGACTCTTGAGACCCGGCCGAAGGCGTCGGGATTGACCATGGACAGGGCGTCGGTCATGATCCTGATGCTGCCGGACAGGGTCTGTTCCAGGAGTTCCTTCTCGGCCGTCACCAGGCGGTACTGCTTGATGCCCGCCACCAGGGCCCGGACGAGCGTTTCCGGCTCGCAGGGCTTGGTCAGAAAACGAAAGACGGCGCCCTCGTTGACCGCGCTGACGGCGCTGTCCACGTCGGCGTAGCCGGTCAGCATTATCCGCACCGTGTCCGGCCAGTCGTCCTTGACCCGGGAGAGGAGGGTTATCCCGTCCAGGCCCGGCATCCGGAGGTCGGAGATCACCACCGCGTAGGGGCCGTTCTCGGCCAGGAGTTCCAGCGCCCTTTCGCCGCCCAGGGCCGTGTCCACCGCGAAGTTCTTGCGCAGGACCCGGGTGTACGACTCGAGGATGTTGGGCTCGTCATCCACGAAAAGTATTTTCTCCGTCACCTTAATCGGGCTCATCGGTCTCCCCCGCGACGATGACCTCGCGGCACATCTCACGCCACCTGGGCACCTGGTCCGTTAGGTCGTTGGCGGCCAGGTAGGCCTCGTCCAAGGTCCGCGGCGCGTAGTTCTCGTTGACGACTCTCAGCTCATGGTCCAGGACGTTGGCCAAATGCACCGCCGTGACCGGGCGAAATCCCTGGCCGGAGCCGGACGAGGGCCGGTGGTGGTGGATCAGGGCCTCGACCACCCCCTCGGGGAGACCCCACAGGCCCAGCAGATAACCGCCCGCCTCGGAGTGGGTCAGACCCAAGACCTCGCGTTCCACCTCGACCACCAGGCGGTCGCCCCGCCGGACGCCCTCCAGCACCTGGTTGTATCTCTCGGGGGCCACCGAACTCAGGACCAGTTTGCCCACATCGTGTATCAGTCCGGCCACGTAGGCCTCGTCCACAACGGATTTGACCGCGCCGGCGTCCCGGGCGATCAGTCGGGCCAGGCCGCCGGTGATCCGGCAGTGTCGCTGTAGGTCCTCCATCCCGAACCCGCGCAACTTTTTGGTGTCAAAGGTCGAAAAGATGTGGTGGGAGAGCACCAGCCCCCGGACGATGTCCAGCCCCAGCAGAACCACCGCCTGGGACGGGCTGGCGATCTCCCGGGCCACCCCGAAAAAGGCCGAGTTGACCAGCTTCAGGATCGTGGCCGACATGCCGACGTCCTCGGCGATGAGCCGGCCGACGCGCTCCAGGGACGCATCCTCGGAGTCCAACTCCCGCCTGAGCTTCTGGTAGCCGGCCGGGAGGGCCGGCAGGGCGTCGATCCGGGAGATCAGACCGACCAGCGACTCATTGGTCAGCAGCCGGCCCAGCGAGGACGCCCGCCGGATCACCGCCTTGAGGGTCTCCGCCTCGCAGGGCTTGGCCAGGTACTGGTGGGCGGCCTTGACCGACTTCATGACCGATTCCTGCTCGGCGTGGCCCGAGAGGACGATCCGGATCATTTTCGGGTAGCGCCGACGGACCTCTTCGAGCAGTTGGCTCCCGTCCATGCCCGGCATCCGGTTGTCGGAGACGATGATGTCCACCGTCTCCCGCGCCAGGTGCTCCAGGGCCGCCGGGCCGCTGTCCACGAAGGTCATGTCCCACTCCCGGCGCATGCTGTGCAGCATCCTCTTCAGGGCGTCCAGGATATTCGTTTCGTCGTCCACGAAGAGGATTCTGGTCATGAGGCCTTCTCCGAACGATTCGTCGTCAAGGGCAGTCGAATGACGAAGGTCGTGCCGTGGTTCTCTTCGGAGGTGAGGGTGATGGCGCCGCCGTGTTTGTCCGTGATCACCCGGTAGGCGATGGCCAGGCCCTGGCCGGTGCCCTTGCCCGGGTCCTTGGTGGTGAAGAAGGGATCGAAGACCCGTTCCCGGATGTTCGGCGGAATGCCGGGGCCGGTGTCGGCGATGCGGATCTCGGCCCAGTCGCCGTCGGCCCGGGTGCCGACCAGGATCCGGCCCTTTTCTCCCGACGATTCATCCGCCGCCTCGGCGATGGCCTGGGCGGCGTTGACGATGAGATTGAGGACCACCTGGTTGATCTCCCCGGCGACGCAGGGGACGGACGGCAGATCGGGATCCAGGTCGGTCTCCAGGTCGGCCACGTACTTCCACTCGTTGCGGGCCACGGTGATGGTGCTCAGGATGGCCTGGTTCAAATCCAGAGGCGCCTTGGTGTCCGGGCCGGGATGGGCGAACTCCTTCATGGACCGGACGATTTCGCCGATCCTTCCCAGGCCCTCCAGGCTCTGGGACACCGCCCGGGGGATCTCCGCGGTCAGGTACTCGACGTCGGCCTTCTCGAGGGTCGCCTCCAGGTCGGCCTCGAGGTCGGCGGGCCGGGCACCGCCTTTCAGCTCCCGATAGACGGCGGCGTACTTGTCCAGCGCGGTCTGCAGGTCGGCGAAGGCCTCCTCCAGAAAGCGCGTGTTGTCGGTGACG
>JAHJDS010000226.1 GCA_018812395.1 Pseudomonadota bacterium | reverse complement strand
GCGGCGGTTCATGGCGTAGGTGTTGTGGCCGGCGAACAGGCCGGCATCGACGCGCCAGGGTCCCTGGGACCAGCCGCCGTAGAGCCCGAGGGCGAAGCTTTGCAGGGTGCCGTCGCTGTGCGCCGGGTCATCCAGTTTCAATCCCACGTGAGCGTAGCCCAGGGCCAGGCCCAGGAACAGGTGTCTGGTGACGCGCCAGTCCGCGCCGGCGGTCAGGCCGAAAGTCTCGGCGTCAAAGCCGTACCGGTCGGCGGCCGGGTCCTGACGGGAATGAGCCCCGAAGGTCCGGACGAATACGCCGAATTTTTTATCCGTGGCGGGTCGGCCGCCGGCGCCGGGCACGGCGGAGACGTATCCGGGCAGGGCCGGCCCGGCCCAGGCGATAGCCCCGAGGTTGTGACGCCGTTGGTTCAGGCGGTCCAGGATGGACGCGGCGAAGAGGGCGGAGACGTCGTAGCCGAGCCGGGGGAAGGCGTCGTAGACCAGGGGGCTGAGTTGGCCCAGGGCGGCGCGGAGCTGGTCGGACGGCAACAGGTCCAGGGCGCCGATGACCGCCAGCAGATCGGTCGAGGCCCCGGGTTCGAGGGCGTCGAGAATGCCGGCCACGGAGCGGTAGGGCTGGAGCCACGAAGCGGCCAGAAAGGTGAAGGTCCGCTTGTTCACCACCACCCACAGCTCGTTGGCGATGGAGTAGTCGGCGCTGAAGATCAGCCGGGCCGACCCCAGGCCGTTGACCACCCGGCCAAAGGTGCCCGCGATGCCGAAGCCGACGTCCATGATCTGGAGCCGCGTTCCCCGGGCGTAATAGCCGGACAAGGGAATGATACGCAGGGTGCCGCCGTCCAGCAAGACGATGTCCCCGACGAAGAATAGGCCGTGGGAGCCGTCGGCCCTGACCGGCACCTCGAGAGTCGCCCCGGGGGCGTTGTAGTAGCCCCCCACCACCAACATGCCGATGCCGTTGTTGGGCACGACTACGGTCCCGAAGTTGATCAGGTCGCTGACGACGGTGGTGGCGGTCAAGGTCCCGGTGGCGCCGACGAGCACACCGGTTCCCAAGACCATGAACGACCCGGTATCAGCGAGGAGCCGGCCGTTGATGGTGAGGGTGTCCCCCCAGAGTTCGGCCTGGTTCAGGATGACGGTGCCGCCCTGGTCCACGGTCAGGTCTTGAAAGTCGGACCCGCCGCCGGGGTTGAGGATCAGAGAGGCGCCGCCCTGGACGGTGATGAATTGCGAGATCAGGCCGTTGGTGGCGGTGAAGGCCAGGGTGCCGCCGCGGATCACGGTCACGCCGTTTCCCAGGCCGGAGAGATCGAGGATGGTGTTGATGGTAAGCAGGCCGGCGCCGGTCTTGTTGAAGAGGTGGAAGTTGTCGATGGTGCCGTTGAAGGTGCCGGAGCCGGACCAGTTGAGGGTGTTGGTGCCGCCGGCCCCGTTCCAGGCCCCGGTGATGGTGTCGCCGGAGATGAACCCGGAGACGTTGACCTGGTCGTTATTGACGGTGCCGGTGTAGTTGATCGTCGGCGAGCCGGGACCGAAGAAGTTGACGGTCTCGGCCCGGGCCCCAGGAACCGCGGCCAGGATCAAGATAAACAATAAACCGCCCACCCGCCGACGCCAAGTCGGCGGGCGGGTGTTCGCTTCGGACACATTCACCCCCCAGGGAAGCCGCCGATGAAGAAAATAGAAATCGAACTTTATCGGATTGTAATGGTCTAGTCAATCAATACATTTTTCAAGATGGAGGGAAAAGAAATCAAATCGCTCCCGTGGCTGGTTATTGTGGCGGGATCAGGCCGTGCCCGGTGGCTCCAGGTCGTAAATCGCCCGCTGCCGCCAGGTAATTGACAAGAGTCCCCTTGTCTGACGCAAAAAAAATTACCCCCGCACATTCTCCCTGATAAACTTCACGATTTCGTCCGTTCTCGAGCCCGGGCCGAATATTTCGGCGATGCCGAGGGCCTTGAGGGCGGCGATGTCCTCGGCCGGGATGATCCCGCCACCGATGACCAGGACGTCGTCCATGTTTTTGGCCCGCAAGAGCTCCATGATCCGGGGGAACAGATAATCGTGCGCCCCGGACAGGACGCTCAGGCCGATGACGTCCACGGCCTCCTGCTCGGCCGCGGCCACGATCTGCTCGGGCGTCTGCCTCAGCCCGGTGTAGATGACCTCCATCCCTGCGTCCCGCAGGGCGGCGGCGATGACCTTGATCCCCCGATCATGCCCGTCCAGACCCGGCTTGGCGGCCAAGACCCGTATCTTCTTCTGACTCATCCGATCATCCCCCACCGGCAATAACAGGCCCGGAGGCTAAATGGTCAAGACGCCCTCGTACTCGCCGAAAACGCCCCGGAGGCAATCGCAGATCTCGCCCAGGGTGGCGTAGGCCCGGACGCACTCCATGATGGGCGGCATCAGATTGGCCTCGCCCTCGGCCGCCGCCTCGAGCGCGGCCAGGTTCTTCGTGACCCGGTCGTTGTCCCGCCCCTGCCGCAGTTTGTCGAGCCTCTCGATCTGGCGGACCCTGACCTCGGGGTCGACCTTGAGCAGATCGCCGGGTTTTTCCTCTTCCTCGGACTGGAACTTGTTGACCCCGACCACTGTCCGGTCGCCGGACTCGACCGCCTTCTGATAGCGGTAGGCCGCGTCCTGGATCTCGCGCTGGACGAACCCCTGCTCGATGGCCGCCGCCGCGCCGCCCGCCTCGTCGATTTGGGTGATGTATACCTCGGCCTGGGCCTCGATCTGATTGGTCAGGGCCTCGATGTAGTACGACCCGGCCAGGGGATCGATGGTCTCGGTCACCCCGGATTCAAAGGCGATCAGTTGCTGGGTCCGGAGGGCGACGGTCACCGCCTCCTGGCTGGGCAGAGCGAGGGCCTCGTCCATGGAATTGGTGTGCAGCGACTGGGTCCCGCCCAGGACCGCCGACAGGGCCTGGAAGGCCACCCGGACGATGTTGTTCTTGGGCTGCTGGGCGGTCAGCGAACAACCGGCCGTCTGGGTGTGGAACCTAACCATCTGGGAGCGCGGGTTCTTCGCTCCGAAACGCTCCTTCATGACCTTGGCCCACAGCCGGCGGGCGGCCCGGAACTTGGCGATCTCCTCGAGGAAGTCCAGGTGCGAGCAAAAGAAGAAGGACAGCCGCGGCCCGATCTGGTCCACGTCCAGCCCGGCGTCGATGGCCGCCTGGACGTAGGCGATGCCGTTGGCCAGGGTGAAGGCCACCTCCTGGACGGCGGTGCACCCGGCCTCGCGCATGTGGTAGCCCGAGATGGAGATGGTGTTCCACTGGGGCACGGATTTGGCGCAGAACTCGAAGATGTTGGTGATGATCCGCATCGAGGGCCGGGGCGGGAAGATGTAGGTCCCCCGGGAAGAGTATTCCTTTAAAATGTCGTTCTGGATGGTGCCCCGGAGTCCTTCGGGGGCGAGGCCTTGCTTCTCGGCCACGGCGATGTACATCGCCAGCAGGACGGCCGCCGGGGAATTGATGGTCATCGAGGTCGAGACCTTATCGAGCGGGATGCCGTCGAACAGCTGCTCCATGTCCTGCAGCGAGTCGATGGCCACGCCGACCTTGCCCACCTCGCCTTTGGCCAGGTCGTGATCCGAGTCGTAGCCGATCTGGGTGGGCAGGTCGAAGGCCACGCTCAGGCCGGTCTGCCCGGCGTCCAGCAGATAACGGTAGCGTTGGTTGGACTCCTCGGCCGAGGCGAACCCGGCGTACTGGCGCATGGTCCAGAACCGGCCCCGGTACATGGTCGGCTGGACCCCCCGGGTGAAGGGATAGGCCCCGGGCAGGCCCAGGTCCCGCGCGAAATCCAGGTCGGCCACGTCGGCCGGGGTGTAGAGCCTCTCTACCGGCAGCTCGGACAGGGTCTGAAAATTGTCGCGCCGCTCGGGACGCTTGGCCAGCTTTTCGGCCAGCTTGTCGTTCCAGGTCTCTACGGCGGCGGCGATTTCCTCGACACGACGGGGATCAAACATGGGCGCTCCCAACAGGTCTTAATAATCCGATCCGATCGAGCTTATGACCACGGCCGAACGACGACTATAACGGCACGTTGCCGTGACGCTTGTCCGGCCGGAAGTGGCGCTTGCCCTGCAGTGATTTGAGGGCGGCGATGAGCTTGGGCCGGGTCTGTTCGGGGAGGATGATCTCGTCGACGTAGCCCAGCTCGGCCGCCTTGTAGGGCGAGGCGAACGTGGCCCGGTAGTTGGCGACCAGGTCATTGTAGGTCTTCCGCTTGTCTTCGGCCTTGGCCAGCTCCTTGCGAAAGATGATATTGACCGCCCCCTCGGGGCCCATGACCGCGATCTCGGCGGTGGGATAGGCGAAGTTCAGGTCCGCGCCGTGGTGCTTACTGCCCATGACGTCGTAGGCCCCGCCGTAGGCCTTGCGGGTGATGACCGTGATCAGAGGCACCGTGGCCTCGCAGTAGGCGTAGATGATTTTCGAGCCGTGCTTGATGATGCCGGTGTGTTCCTGGTTGACGCCGGGCAGGAAGCCGGGGACGTCGACAAAGGTGATGACCGGGATGTTGAAGCAGTCGCAGAACCGGACGAAGCGGGAGCACTTCATCGAGGCGTCCACGTCCAGACAGCCGGCCAGGTGCATCGGGTTGTTGGCGACGATGCCGACGGGGTAGCCCCCCAGGCGGCCGAAGCCGACGATCATGTTCCGGGCGTAGTGGCGATGGACCTCCATGAAGTCGTTGTGGTCCAGGACCGTGGTGATGATCGTCTTCATCTTGTAGGGCTGGCGAGAATTGTCGGGGATGACCTCCCGGAGCGACATGTCCATCCGGTCGGACCGGTCCGAGGTCGTCCTGGTGGGGGGCTTTTCCTGGAAGTTCCGGGGCAGGAACTCGAGCAGGCGCTTGATCTGGTCCAGGCAGTCCCGGTCGTCCTTGGCCAGGAAATGGGCCACGCCGCTCTTGGTGTTGTGGACCCGGCCGCCGCCCAGTTCCTCGGAGGTCTTTTCCTCTCCGGTGACGGTCTTGATGACCTGGGGCCCGGTGATGTGCATGTGGCTCTGGCCGTCGACCATGAAGATGAAGTCGGTGATGGCCGGCGAATAGACCGCGCCCCCGGCGCAGGGGCCCATGATGGCCGAGATCTGGGGCACCACTCCCGAGGACAGGACGTTGCGCCGAAAGATCTCGCCGTAGGCCCCCAGGGAGACCACCCCCTCCTGGATCCGGGCCCCGCCCGAGTCGTTGAGACCGACGACCGGGGCGCCGTTGCGCACGGCCAAGTCCATGATCTTGCAGACCTTCTGGCCGAAGGTCTCGGACAGGGACCCGCCGAAGACGGTGAAGTCCTGGGAGAAGACGTAGACCAGTCGGCCGTTCACCTCGCCGAAGCCGGTGACCACGCCGTCGCCGGGGATCTTGTTTTTGGCCATGCCGAAGTCGGTGCAGCGGTGGACCACGAAGCGGTCGAACTCGTGAAAAGTGCCCTCATCCAGAAAATATTCGATCCGCTCGCGGGCGGTCATCTTGCCCTTGGCGTGCTGGGCCTCGATCCGTTTGAGACCGCCCCCGAGCTTGGCCTCTTCGTCCCGTTTTTGGAGTTCGTCGATCTTGTCCTGGTTGTTCGGCTCAGCCATGGTTGACTCCTTGTCGCTGCCCGCCGGACATCCGGTCGGCGTTCGCGGCCGGGAGCGCCCCCACCGGCCCTAAAAAATCTCGGGGCGGGAACCGCCGCGCGGCCGGAAGGGTCTCCCGGCCG
>JAHJDS010000225.1 GCA_018812395.1 Pseudomonadota bacterium | reverse complement strand
TGCCCCCCGGCCGTTCAACCGGGCGGACCGGGCCGGACGTCCGGTCGGTCCTTCGCCCATGGGCCGCCCAGATGGCCCAGCACCTTCTCCGCCGCCCGGACGCCGCTGTTGAAGGCGATCTCCAGGCTTGACTTCAGCACCCCGTCGCCGGCGAAAAAGACGTTGCCCTGGCCGGCGTCCAGGGCCCGGGCCGCCTGGTGTCGCCTCCTTATCGCCCCCGGACCCAGTTGGATCGCCCCGTGCTCCCAGCGATAGACCCGGGAAAAGAGTAGGTCGCCCGAAAAACCCGGCCACGACCGGTCCACCTCGGCGAGCACCTCGTGAGAAACCCGGTCGTCCGGGGCGTCCATCAGGTCCCGGCTGGCCGCGGCGCTCAGGACGGCCGTGGCCAGGCCCTTGTCCGGCGGGCAGCGTCGGGGCCCCTTGTGAAGGTCAAAGGTCAGGGTGGCCACGACCCGGTGGTCTTGGCGCAGCAGGTTGTTGATGAACGAGGTGTCGGGCCGGCGGCGGTCCAGGGCCAGGGCGACGACGATCGACGGGGCGTACTCGACGTTTTCAAAATATTTTGTAAGGGCCGGGGAGCAGACCCGGAAAATCCTCGGCACCAAGGGCGCCGGCACCGCCAGGATCACGGCGTCGAACTCGTGTTTCCCGGGCCGCTCCCCGCCGACGTCGAGGTGGTACGGACCTTCGGCGGACAAAGGAGTGACCTGCCGCACCGGCGAGGCCAAGCGCACGTCCAAATCACGCCCCATCCGCTCGGCCACCGTGCCCATGCCCTGGGTGAGGCTGAATATCTTGAACCAGGCCAGATTTTTGAGGGTGGCCAAAAAGGCCAGCCGCGAATTGGTCTCGGGCGTGCCCAAAAATATTTCAGCGCAAATGGGGTAGGCGATATCTTCCAGAATATTCTCCCCGTACTTGCGTTTCAAAAACGTGGCGGCGGTTTCTGTTTCCAGCCTGAAACTCGTGGCCGTGGGCGCGGCCAGGTTCAGGGCCCGGCCCCGGGCCGCGGCCGTGAGATAGAGCCGGATCATGTCCAGCTTGTCTTTGAAGGACAACAGCTTGTAGCCCAGGAAGTCGCGGGGGGATCCGATCTTGACCGAAAACTCTTGGTGGCCACGCCAGGTGGACGAGGTCCCGGGGGTGGGGACCAGGTCATTCTCGAGGCCGAGTTGGTCGAGGAAGGCCGTCAGGTTGCGGTGGAACTCGGGCCAGGTGTAGGCCGCCTTGTCGATGATGAACCCGTCCACCTCTTCGGAGCTGGACCGGCCGCCGACAAAATCCTCGGCCTCGAACACGATCGGGCTCAGTCCGGCCGTCATCAGGTGATACCCGGCCGCCAGACCGGACAGGCCGGCGCCGACGATGGCCACCCTGGACTGCATGGGTCGTCCTCCTGTTGCCGCTTCCGGGGCCGCGGGCACTCGACCAGACCCGCGGCCGGCCGTTTCTTGACAGCCTGTAAGTACCACAATAGTCTCGCCCCGGGCAACGTCGCCGGCCCGGGAACGACTTACCTCGGGAGAACATTTATGCTAGGCTAAAGCAATTCGACTCGGGAGGTAGGCGATGGAAGACAAGATCAGCATGGCCGAGGCGGCCCGGCGCACCGGCCTGACCGCCGGTCGCATTCGCTACTACGACCAGCAGTTCGGGAAGTACCTGGACATCCCCCGGGGGGCCGGCGGACGGCGCCACTTTGACGAGGCCGCCCTGGAGCGGCTGCAAACGGTCCTCAAGTTGCTCAAGGACGACGGCCTGAGCATCAAGCAGGCCCAGGGCTTTTTGGGGCTGTCGGACGAAGCGGCCCCGGCCGGCGCGGCCCCGGGGGCCAGATTGGAGGCCATGGACCAACGGATCGAGGCCTTGACCGAGGAACTGACCAAGGTCAAACAGGATCACGCCGAATTGAGAGCGGTCGTCACCCGCTTGGTGTCCATGGTCGCCGGGCTGATCGAAGCCCTGGACCGAGGCCGCCCGTGAGGTGACCCGGCTGATTTATCGTTTTAGTCGTCGAGGAATTCAAAGAGCAGGAGCGCCGCCTCGACCGACCGCCGGGCCGACGATCGACCTAACCCCTGGCCCCGGCGTTCTTCCTCTTGCCCTCCAGAATGGCCATGGCCAGGTCCATGGTCCGCTCAAAAGGCTCCCCCCGGTCCGGTCGCAGGCGCATGACGATGGCCTCCGAGGGGCAGGCCCCGGCGCACAGCCCGCAGCCCAGGCATCGGTCGGGGTCCACCTCGGCGATCTCGTCCACGGCCACCGCCCCCACCGGGCAGCGGTCCTGGCAGTCCCCGCAGCCGACGCAGTCCGCCTCGCCGATCACGGCCTCGAACAAGGCGTTCATGTACTTGCGCTTGTCGTGTCCGTGATCGACGATGCCCTTCATCGAGGCGCAGCAGCACGGGCAGCAGTTGCAGATGTTGGACAAATGTTTGGCGTTGGCCCCGGCGTGGACCAGGCCGGCCTCGTCGGCCTGGTGAACGATCCCGATGGCCTCCGCGGCCGAGATTTCCCGGCCCAGGCCGCTGTCGATATAGAATTCGGCCGCGGCCCCGAAGCTGAGGCAGGTCTCGAGGGGATGGTCGCAGCCCGTGCCGGTCAGTCGGGCCTCTTTGCGGCAGACGCAGGGCGCCACGGCGATCCGGCGGGCCGCCCGAATGTCTTTCTCCAGCTCCATGTACGGTAAGAGCACCAGGTCCGCGGCGACGTTCCGGCCGATGGGCACCACCTTGAAGCCGGGCACGTCACTGGCCCCCATCTCGGTCTGATAGGCCGTGTCGTAATACTCCTTGCACAGCCGGGCCAGTTCCGCGTCCATCCGTTGGACCGAGTACTCATACAGGCCGATCATGAATGGGGCCGTCCGGAACAGAGTTTCGGGGCCGCGCCTGACGCGAAAGAGCAAGCCGGCGTCGGCCATGGCCTCCAGTTCGGCCTCTAGTTCCGGCTCGTCCCGCCCGGCCCGGGCGGCGATCTGGCCCGCCGTCTCCAGGAACGGGCTCACCAGCAGCGCCGTCTCGGCCTGGGCCGGGGTGAAGAGCTGCTTTAAAATCTCGATCTCGACCCCCGAGGCGGTCCGAGGAAAGCCCAATGGAAACTGGTCCAGGTATTGGCGCAGTCTGGCGTACACGTCGTCGGTCATGACATCCTTCCCGGGGGGGGGCCAATCCCCTTGGCGGAGTGACTTCCGCGGCAAGGTGCGACCGGTCCCGGACGGAGGCAGTATGCCATGAAACACCGGTCAAGGCAACGCGCCGGGGGGGCTTGTCCGGCCCGAGCCGCCCCGATTCCATCGGGTCCTGGGGACCGGATCGGCGGGTGAGCGGACGCCTCCCGATCAGAAGATGAGGCAGTTGATCTTGTGCTTTTTCAGGATCGACTTGATCTCCAAGGGGCACCCCGGGCCGTCCTGCTTGGCGCAGGTGCCGGTCCTTTCATCCCATTCGAACAGCTTGCATCTGAGGCAATATATTTCCATGTCCTCGTCCCTAAGCGGCTGCCCTGGGGAGGGCGGTTGATGAACCGGGCAGGCCCGGGGTCGCCCGGGGAAATGAGCAATTTTAGGGCCAAGGACGCCCCTGAAATCCTAAAAATGTTTTTTATTTAAATAACAGCTAGGTAAACCAAGGCCCGGTCAATGACTCAAGGCGCCGCCGGGGCAATATTTTCCCCCGAAAAACGCTCGACCAGGGCCTCGATTTCCGACCAGTTCCGGACCACCTCGAAGGGGTGACGGACGCGGTTCCAGGGCTGGGCGAAGACGATGGGCACCACGCTGGTCTTGACGGCGATCAGGTGGCAGGTGTCCAGCCGGTCCTCGACAAAGGCCCGGATCCGGTGCTCGGCCAACAGATGGGCCTTGTGGTCCGGGTCGCTCACCAGCCGGACCTCGATCCGTTTTGGGGGCAGGTCGGCCAGCAGGTTTCGGACCCAGGCCTCGACCGGACTGCCGTCGGGCCGGGCGGTGACAAAGAGCAGACGGTGGTCTTGGCCGAGCCGGGTCAACACCTCGGCCGCGCCGGGGTAGGGTTTGAGCCTCATCGCCCACTGGCCGAACAGCATGGTCTGCACGATCTTGAAGATCGTCTCCCGCGGCAGGCCCAGCTCCTTGTCCAGTTGGGTATAGTTCCGGACCGAATCGAAGTCCAGGCCGGTGATCCCGAACTCGGCCTCGGCCACCGCGGCGAAGTGGGCGAAGATGTCCCCGACCACGCCGTCCACGTCAAAGCTGAGGGGATGCCAGGGCAAATCGGTCATCGGCGCAGTATAGGTCTGTGCTCCGTGAGTTGTCAAACCCTGCCGCGGGGGAAAACGCGGTGAAGAGGTTGGCCCTCGGTTGACACGCCCCTATCAAATACTTATATTTTTATCTAATGAATCAAGCCCGCCGGACTAGCCGGGCCGCGGTTTTTTATAGGGGAGACAAGAATGCGATTCGACAAATTGACCCAAAAAACCCAGGAAGCGGTCCAGGAGGCGTTTTCACTGGCCATGAGTTGGGGCAACCCCCAGGTCGAACCCGAGCATCTGGTGCGGGTCCTGGTGGACACCTCCGAGGCGGTGGTCAAGCCGCTGCTCGAGAAACTGGGCGCGGATGGGGCCGCGGTCCTGGCCGCCCTGGACCGGGAACTGGCGAAGCTGCCCACGGTGTCCGGGGCCGGGGCGGGCCAGCCCCAGGCCTCGCCTCGTTTTTCGCGGCTGATGGAGGCGGCCTTCAAGCAGGCGGCCAACATGAAGGACGAGTACGTCTCGGCCGAGCACGTCCTGATGGCGGCGGTGGCCGAGCGGGGCGCGCCGGCGGCCGAGGTCTTGTCCGAGGCCGGGGTGACGACGGACGCCATTTTCCGGGTCTTGCAGGACATCCGCGGTACCCAGCGGATCACCGACGAGAACCCCGAGGACAAGTACCAGGCCCTGGAGCGATTCGCCCGGGACCTGACCGAGCTGGCCCGGCAGGACAAGCTGGACCCGGTCATCGGCCGGGACGAGGAGATCCGGCGCATGCTTCAGGTGCTGTCTCGCCGGACCAAGAACAACCCGGTCCTCATCGGCGAGGCCGGCGTGGGCAAGACCGCCATCGTCGAGGGCCTGGCCCGGCGGATCGTCAGCGGCGACGTGCCCGAGGGCCTCAAAAATAAGCGGGTCGTGGCCCTGGACATGGGGGCCCTGATCGCCGGCGCCAAATACCGCGGCGAGTTCGAGGACCGGCTTAAGGCCGTGCTCAAGGAAATCGCCGAGGCCGAAGGGCGGATCATCCTGTTCATCGACGAGATCCACACCATGGTCGGCGCCGGCAAGGCCGAGGGGTCCATGGACGCCGGCAACATGCTCAAGCCGGCCCTGGCCCGCGGCGAACTGCGGTGCGTCGGGGCGACGACCATCAACGAATATCGCAAGTACATCGAAAAGGACCCGGCCCTCGAGCGCCGGTTCGCCCCGGTGATGGTCCTCGAGCCCACCATCGAGGACACCATCGCCATCCTGCGCGGCCTCAAGGAGCGCTACGAGGTCCACCACGGCGTGCGCATCCAGGACCCGGCCCTCGTCGCCGCCGCCACCCTGTCCCACCGCTACATCACCGACCGGTTCCTGCCCGACAAGGCCATTGACCTGATGGACGAGGCGGGCAGCAAGCTTCGCATCGAGAAGGACTCGCTCCCCCAAGAGATCGACGAGGTCGAGCGGCGGATCATGCAGCTCACCATCGAGGGCGAGGCCCTCAAGAAGGAGAAGGACGAGGCCAGCCGGACGCGGGTCAAGGCCATCGAGGCCGAGCTTGGTGACCTCCAGGCCACGTCCGAGGAGATGAAGGCCCACTGGCGGCGCGAAAAGGAACTGATCGACTACCTGGCCGGCATCAAGGAGTCCATCGAGCAGACCCGAATCGAGGCCGAGCGGGCCGAGCGCCAGGGAGATCTGCAACGGGCGGCCGAACTCCGTTACGGAAAACTGCCCGAACTGGAAGGCCGGCTCCAAAGGGCCGTCGCCGACCTGGAGGTCCTCCAGAAAGACAAGAAGATGCTCAAGGAGGAGGTCGACGCCGAGGACATCGCCGAGGTGGTGGCCAAGTGGACCGGCATCCCGGTCTCGAAACTCATGGAGGGCGAGCGGGAGAAGCTGGTCCACATGGAGGACCGGATCAAGGAGCGCCTGGTCGGCCAGGACGAGGCGGTCGTGGCCGTCAGTAACGCCGTGCGCCGGGCCCGGGCCGGCCTCAGTGACGAGGCCCGGCCCATCGGCTCGTTCATCTTTTTGGGGCCGACCGGCGTGGGCAAGACCGAACTGGCCCGGTCCCTGGCCGAGTTTTTGTTCGACGACGAGCAGGCCATGATCCGCCTCGACATGAGCGAGTACATGGAGCGGCACGCCGTGGCCCGACTCATCGGCGCCCCGCCCGGGTACGTGGGCTACGAGGAAGGGGGACAGCTGACCGAGGCCGTCCGCCGCCGGCCCTACGCCGTGATCCTGTTCGACGAGATCGAGAAGGCCCACGTCGAGGTCTTCAACGTTTTATTGCAAATCCTGGACGACGGCCGGATGACCGACGGCCAGGGCCGGACCGTGGATTTTAAAAATTCGATC
>JAHJDS010000224.1 GCA_018812395.1 Pseudomonadota bacterium | reverse complement strand
CGCCCACGACCAGGACGTCGACTCTATCCAATATGGACCCGTCGGTGACCATGGTCTTGACGAGCCGTCCTGATCGAGGTCAGATGGTCTACCGTTCTTTGAAAGAGAGCCGTGTCCAGCTCGCTCTGGCGCTCGAACCGGCCGACGTAGGCCGCCTGCTCCTTACCCAAATCGTAGCAGGTCAAGGAGCCCAGGGCGACAATGATCCCCGGCACGCCGGTGTCGGCCATTTCCCGGTCGTGTTTGGCCAGGAAGGCCTGGCAGCAACTGCCCACGTAAGACGCGCCGTCGATCAGGGCCAACCGGCCCAACACCGCCATCAAATGCTCGAAGCTGGTGACGCTCACCGGCTCGAGCCCCCGGGCCTCGGCCTGTTGGTACATGGCCCCGATGTCGCACTGGCCGCAGAGGGTGCATTCGTCCTCGTGGCGCCGGGCGCAGGCCAGGTCCTTGGCGCAATACGGCAGGAGTAGCCACCTCGGCCGGGGAAAATCGGTCAGGTTTAGATCCGCGGCCATGGGGTGGACGCGGTTGAGTTCCTCGGCCGTGAATCCGGGCCAGGACACCACCCCCCGCTTAGCCGCCTCGACGATGGCCCGGCCCAGGCGTTTGGCTCCGATGCCCACCAGTTCGCCGTCGGCGGCCCGCAGGAAATTGTCGACCCGGCGTTCGAGCAGACGGGGCTTGAGCGACGCCCCCCGGAGCGCCGTCTCCAGGTCCATGACCAGCCGCTGGGGCCGGGCGAAGAAGTCGCCGGTGATGACCGCGTCCTTGATGCGTTTCGTATTCAGATCGGCCCACAGGGCCACCTGGGCCCCGCCGGCCTGGGCCCGGAGCAGGCCGGTGGTGTCGCCCTTGATCTCTTTGCGCCGGACCCATTGCCGGGACCGATAATGGGGCAATTCGGCCACCAGGCGCTGTTTTTCCCGGGGCGTCAGACCGCCCGGGACCAGATCGATGCCCAGGCCGCGCTGGAAATTTTCCATAAAGGCGGCCTTGAGCTGGCGGTCGGTCGGGGTCCGGCCCAGCTCGTCGGCCAGAAAGGTAACCCGGTTGAGGATGCTCTGAATCTCGCGCCTTTTGAGCTTTTCGACCGGGACGCGCAGGGCCTTGATCATCCGCTCCAGGCAGTTGTCGACCAGGACCGTGCCCTGAAAGAGGTAGGCCCGGGACAAGAAAGCGACGCCCAGCCCGGAGACCTTTTTACCCTCGATCTCGATGTCGTTGCGGGGGCGGAAGGCGGCGTCGACGCCGAGCGCGGCGAGGGCTGAGGCGGCCAAGGCCCCCAGGCGGTCGATGATGTGGCCGAAGCCGCCGGTCAGGCCGAATTGGCCGCGCCGGGCGAAGAACTCGAAGCCGAGCATGTCGCCCGTAAAAAGGATCGCCCCGCCGCCGGTGTGCCGGCGACCCAGGTCGATGCCCTGCTGGGCGCAGTAATCGAGCCGCGCCTCTTGCGACAGGTCCTGGTTGTATCCGACCAGCACCACCGGGGGCGAAAAGCGCAAGAAGCGGAACGTGGGGGGCGAGCACCCGGCCTCGACCTCATCGAGGATGACGCCGTCCAGGGCCATGTTCTCGGCCGCGGTAAGGAAGCCGGTGTCCAGCAGACGAATGCCCAAGGCCTAAACCTTGGCCTTGGCCCGATCGAGGGCCACGCGGCCGGCCCGCAGGGTCAGGACCTCGATCATTTCCTCCCGGTACCAGGCCTGACCGCGGACCGAGTCCCGACAGGCCGTGTCGTCGCACGACACCCGGGCCGCGTCCTTCAGCGTGGCCTGGGTGGCCGGTCGGCCGTCGAGTTTGGCTTCGGCGGCCAGGCTGCGCATGGGCGTCGGCCCGGCCACGCCCAGGCCGATCCGGGCCTTGACGATGCTGTCGCCGGATTCATCCAGTTCGAGCTGGACGCCGACCGAGACCAGGGCCAGGTCCATGGCCTGGCGCCGGCTCATCTTGAGGTAGCACCCGCCGGCCGGACCCTTGGGCCTGGGGATCAGAAAGCGACACAAGACCTCGCCCGGGGCCATGACCGTCCGGCCCGGCCCGGTGAAATACTCCCGGAGCGGCACCTGGCGGGCGCCGGCGGACGATTTCAGCTCCGCCGTCGCGCCCAGGGCCAGCAGTGGGCCGGCCGTGTCGGCCGACGGGGCGGCGGTGACGATATTGCCGCCGATGGTGGCCACGTTCCTGATCTGGACCGAGGCCATCCGCCGGGTCGCGTCGACCAGGATCTCGCCCTCGCTGGCCAGAAGCTCCGAGTGTTCGATGTCCCGCAAGGTCGTGGCCGCGCCGATGACGAGGCGGTCGCCGTCAACACGGATGCCGGCCAGCTCGGCTATATGCCGGAGCGAGATCATGGCCTCGGGACGCTCGCTGGTCTGGCGCTGCTGGACGAAGACGTCCGTGCCGCCCGAGACCAGCCTGGCCCCCTCGCCGTATTGGTACAGAAGTTCGAAGACCTGGTTCAGGCTCTCCGGTTTGTAGTATTCGTACGATTCCTTCACCAACAGGGTACCCCCGGGGAAATGGGCCGGGGGGACCGTGAGGCGTCCCCCCGGACCGTCAGGTTTGCCTTACTTGACCAGTTTCCACTTGCCGCCGACGATCTTGAGTATGACCATCGAGTCAATGCCCAGGCCGTTGTGGTCCGTGGGCGAGAGGTTGTACGTCCCGCTGACGCCGACGTAGTTCTTGGTGTTTTCGATGGCCGAGCGCAGCTTGGCCGCGTCGGTGCCGGCCTTCTTGAGGGCCATGGCCACGATCATGATCGCGTCCCAGGCGTAGGCCGAGTGGGCGTTGATCGGGAACTTCTTTTCGTAGCCGTACTTCTTGTAGAGCTTGATGAACTTGAGGATGACCGGCTTCTGGGGGTCGCCCGCCGGGAGCTGGTCCGCCACCAGGAGCTTGGTGGCCGGCATCAGGTTGCCGTTGGCCGCCTTGCCGGCCAGCATGATGTACTTGGGATCGGGCAGGCCGTGGCACTGGAACAGGGGGCCCTTGATCCCGAGCTGGGCCACGTTCTTGGAGACGATGGACCCGGCCGGGCCGATGGTCCAGCAGACGATGGCCTGGGGATTCTTGGCCTTGATCTTGGTCAACTGCGGTTTCATGTCCACGTCACGGGCGCCGAAGGTCTCGGCGGCGACGATGGTGATCCCGAACTTGGGGGCCAGCTTGGTCAGCCAGCGCTTGCCGTCGCGGCCGAAGCCGTCGTTGGCGGTGATGACGCCGATCTTGCTTATCTTGTGGCGCTTGAGGTAGGCCATCAGGACCGAGATCGCCGTCGAGGACCGCTGGGGCGACTTGAAGATCCAGGTATAGCCCACGCCGCGGATCTTCATGATCACCGGGTCACCGCCCACGGTCATGAACACCGGGATCTTGGCCTGCTCGAACAACTTCTTGACGGCCATGCCGGTGCCGGTCCGGGTGGGGCCGATGACCGCCACCACCTTGTCCTGGTGGATGAACTTTTTGGCGATGGACACGGCCTTGGGCGGCTTGCCCTCGGTGTCGCCGATGATCAGCACGATCGGCCGACCGTTGATCCCCCCGGCCTTGTTGATCTCGGCCACGACCATTTCGGCCACCAGCTTGGTCGGCGCGCCGATAAAGGCCGCCGGACCCGACATGGCGAAGAAGGCGCCGATCTTGATCGGCTTCTTCTTGGCCAGCGCCGGACCGGCCGCCAGGATCAGGCCGGCGACGGCCAGCATGGCGACGGTTACGATAAACCATTTACGCATTCCCTTCCCTCCTGAAACTTGGGTTGTCTAAATCATTCAAAGCGGTGATCGAACACCCGCTTGCTCTTGCGCTCGCTCCGCGGCAGAGAGCCGTAGTCCACCACCTCGACCGCGGCCGAGACCATGACCTGATTCTTGACCGCCTCCCTGACCGCTACGGCGATTGATTGGTCGGCGTCCGGCCGGACCCCCTCCTCGCGCTCGATCTTGATGGTCAGGTGGTCCAGGCCGGCCTCGTCCCGGGTGAGGTGGATCTGGTACTCCGAGCCGACATTTTCCAGGCCGGACAGGATCTCGTCGATCTGTCCGGGGTAGATGTTCACCGCCCGGAAGATGATCATGTCGTCGCTGCGGCCTAAAAGGCGGTCGTGGCGGGGCAGGATCGACCCGCAGGCGCAGCGCCCGGGGATGAGCCGGGTCAGGTCACGGGTCCGGTACCGGACCAACGGCACGGCCTCCTTGCGAAGCGTGGTGACCACCATCTCGCCCATCTCGCCCTCGGCCACCGGCTCCAGGGTCACCGGGTCGATGATCTCGACCAGGTAATAGTCGGCCCAGTAGTGGATGCCGTCGTGCATCCGGCACTCGAGGCCGGTGCCCGGGCCGTAGAGTTCGGTCATGCCCGGGATGTCGTAGAGTTCGCCCGCGCCCAGCAGTGCGCTGATCCGGGCCCGCATGGCGTCGCTGCTTCGCTCCGAGCCGTAGATGATCTTACGCAGGTTGATCTTGTCGCGCAGGCCCCGCGCCCGAATCTGCTCGGCCATGAGCAGGCCCATGGAGGCGGTGCAGCACAGCACCGTGGACTGGAAGTCCTGTAAAAACCGGCACTGCAGGTCAATGTTGCCCGGGCCGATGGGAATGGCCAGGGCCCCGAAGCGCTCGCAGCCGAGTTGAAAGCCGACCCCGGCCGTCCAGACGCCGTAGCCGACCGCGATTTGGACCCGGTCTTCCCGGGTCAGCCCGGCCATCTCGTAGCACCGGGCGAACATGTCGGCCCAGTCGTCGATGTCTTTTTGGGTGTAGGACAACACCTTGCGCTTGCCCGTGGTGCCCGACGAGGCGTGGATCCGGACCACCTCGGCCATCGGTACCGACAGCAGCGGAAAGGGGTAGCCGTCCTTCAAGGCGTCAGCGGTCAGGAGCGGCAGCCGGCGGAGGTCGTCCAGGGTGCGGACGTCCTCGGGCTTGACCCCGGCGGCGTCGAAGGAGCGCCGGAAATACTCGGCGTGGTCATAGGCGTGCCCGAGGGTCCATTGCAGGCCCTGGAGCTGATGGGCCCGTAGCTCCTCCTCGGTAGTGAATGAAGGCATGAAGGTCATCTGACGCTCCGCTCTACGGCCCGGTTCCCCTGATTTTGTTCGTGGCCGCCTGGTCGATCTCGAAGGTCCCGGGATCGACGACCACGCCGTAGTCCTCTCTGGCCGCGGCGACCGAGGTGACGCCGTCCTTGACTTCAACGGCCACCTTGTCGGCCGGCCTCAAATACGGATCCCCGTACCCGCCGCCCCCGCCGGCCTGCTGGAAGTAGATCGTCCCGGACGGAACATTCTCGACCAGGTCCTTGGTGGTGCAGACGTATTCCTCGCCGTCGGGCCAGGTCAGTTTGATGATGTTCAGGGTGCCGTCCTTACCGCCGTGGGCCCCGTGGGCCGGGTCGACGTCGCCGTCGCCGAAGGTGACCAGTTTGGTGTCCGATCCGCCGATGACGAACTCCCACTCGATGCCCAGGCCCCCGCGCCAGCGGCCGGCCCCGGCCGAGTCGGTCCAGTACTCGTGGCGCAGGATTCGGTGCGGCGTCTGCTGCTCGAACATCTCGTAGTCCTGGTCGAGCACCCCGCCCGAGGCGTCGATCATGCCGATGTGATCGTAACCGTCCACGCCCTTGATCGCGCCCGAGCCGCCCTTGAGTCCCATGAAGCCGATGTCCACGTAGGGCGTCTTTTTCCGCGGGTCGGTGCCGGTGGTCAGCGAGCACAGCAGCTCGTTCCACTCGGCCGTGACCCGGTCCGGGATGGCCGGGCCCAGGGCGCGCATGATGGCGTCGGCGTTGTTGGGACAAAGGTGATTGCCGTAGGTCGTCGCCGCCGGATAGGCGGCGTTCAGGATCGTCCCCTCGGGGATGATGATCTCGATCGGCCGGATCATGCCGTCGTTGTGCGGGATGTCCGGGTTGACCATTTGAAGGAAGGTCAGCAGGGTGGCCGAGGCCGACGAGGTGTAGGTTCCGTTGACGAACCCGGTGGTCTGGGCGTCGGTGCCGGTGTAGTCGAAGGTGATCGACTCGTCCTCGACGGTGATCTTGACCCGGATGTCGTAGACCGAGCCCGGGTTCTTGCCGTCGTAGTACGCCTGGGACTCGCCGGAGTAGACCCCGTTGGGGATCTGCCGGATCTCGGCCCGCATCATCTTTTCGGTGGACTCGAACAGATAGTCCACGTGGGCCTGGAACACGTCCAGCCCGTAGCGCTCGACCAGGGCCAGGACCCCCCGCTCGCCGACCACGCACGAGCCCATCTGGGCCTTCATG
>JAHJDS010000027.1 GCA_018812395.1 Pseudomonadota bacterium | reverse complement strand
CGGGGAAAAACGCCGCTGGGACGGCCCGGCCTGCTGCTGGGCATCGGCGACGACGCGGCGGCCTTCGAGCCCTGGCAGCGGCCGGTGGTCGTGACCACCGACGCCGTGGTCGAGGGCGTGCACTGGCGCCACGATCTGATCGGGGCCGACGGGGTGGGCCATCGCCTCCTGGCGGCCAACCTGTCCGATCTGGCGGCCATGGGGGCCCAGCCCTTATACGGGTTCTTGAACCTGGGGCTCCGGCCCGAGACCGAGGTGGCCTGGGTGGACGACTTCCTGGACGGTCTGCTCGGCCTGGCCGGCTGCTTCGGCCTGACCCTGGCCGGCGGGGACGTGGTCCGCTCCGCCGCCAACTTCGCCTCCCTGACCGCCGTCGGTCGGGCCGGGCCGCGCCTGCTCCGGCGCTCGGACGCCAAGGCCGGTCAGGTCGTCGTGGTCAGCGGCCCCCTGGGCGACGCCGGGGCGTACGTCCTGATGAGCGAGAGGGGCCTGGCCATTGATTCGGAATGGGGCGTCACTTTCCGGCGGGCCTTCCACCGCCCCTGGCCGGCAATCGACCTGGGCCGGGCCCTGGCCGACCTCGAATCGCCGGCGGCAATGGGCGCCGTCATGGACCTCAGTGACGGCCTGGCCATTGACCTGCCGCGACTGTGCCTGGCCTCGGGCCTGAGGGCCATCGTCGAGGCCGACAAGCTGCCGGTCTCGACGGCTTTGTGGAACCTGGCCGAGGCCCTCGACCTGCCGGTCTGGGAGCTGGCCGTGCGCGGCGGCGAGGACTTCGGGCTGCTGTTCACCTGCCCGGAAGAGACCGCGGCCGGCCTGATGCGGTCAACGGCGGCCGAGATCGCCGGCGGCCTGACCGTCATCGGCCGGGTGACCGAGGACCAGCGCGTCCTGATCCGGGCCGAGGGGGAAAGCCTGGCCCTGCCCCGCCCCCAGTTCGTTCACTTCGGGGCGGCCGATCCGAGATGAGGGCCTCCGGCCGCAATGCGTCGGGGGACTGAATCGATTCCACTGCAGCCGGAGAGGCCTCGCCTTCCCCTGGCCGAGCATCGCCACGGGTTCGAAGGGCGGACCTCGTCCTCATGACCTGACCGGCCATCGTTCGGGCGCAAAAAAAGCCCCCGCCGGGCCGGCGGGGGCTTGTGAGTCGTTGGCCGTCGGATCAGCGGCCCGGCCCGGGGCCCGGGGCCGCCTTCTTCTCCGGCGTCTTCTTGGCCCCCCCGCCGGAAACGTCCATCATGAAGAAACTGCCGCCGCCGTCGCCCTTCTGGCTTCGTTCGACGTGGCCCGCCTTGAAGACGTCGCTGACCGTGGTCAGCTTGCCCTGGCCGGGGCCGAGCCTGACGCGAACGCTGGCGCTGACCACCCCCGACGGCCGGGGGAAGGGCTCGATCGGATCGGAGCCCACGGCCTGTTGCATGAAGGCCAGCCAGATGGGCAAGGCGGTCTTACCCCCGGTCTCGCCGCGACCCAGTTTGTTGCGCGGCTCGTCGTGGCCGACCCACACCCCGGTCACCAGCCGGGGGGTGAAACCCATGAACCAGGCGTCGATGTGCTTGTTGGTGGTGCCGGTCTTGCCGCAGGCGAATTGCTTGAGCTTGTTGGCCCGGGCGCCGGTGCCGCCGGTGACCACCGCCCGAAGCAGGGTGACCATCAGGTAGTTGGTCGCCGGGTCGATGGCCTCGAGGCCGGGCTGGGGCTGGACCTCCTCGAGGACCTTGCCGTGGCGGTCCACGACCTTGAGGATCATCACCGGCTCGATCAGCCGACCGCCGTTGGCGAACACCGAGTAGGCCCGGGTCAACTCGAACAAATGGACGTCCGAGGCCCCCAGGCCTAAGGACAGGTCGTTGATCAGCGGCGTGGTGATCCCGAACTTCTTGGCCACCTGAATGACCCGGTCCGGCCCAACCCGGTCCAGGATCCAGATGGTGGACAGGTTTCGGGAGCGCTGGATGGACTGGCGGTAGGTGATCCAGCCCAGGTGTTTGTGGTCGTAGTTGGACGGCCGCCAGGTCTCGCTGCCCCCTTTGTGCTTGTAGGCGATCTTGCCGTCAAAGACCGGGCTGGCCGGGGTGAAGATGTTGTGCAGCAGCCCGGTGGTGTAGATGAACGGCTTGAACGACGAGCCGGGCTGGCGGACCGCCTGGGGGTGGGTCGCCCGGTTGAGCTGGGTCACCTGCCAGGACCGCCCCCCGATCAAGACCTTGACGTGGCCGGTCTTGGTCTGGATGGACACCAAGGCCGACTGGATCTCGGGCTGATTGAGCCCCCAGTCCGGGCCGTCGGGCGGCTTGCGGGTCAGTTCCTGGGTCAGATGCAGCACCCAGGAGCCGTCCGGCTGCTTCTTGACCAGACGCACCAGGACCACGTCCCCCTTGAGGACCGGGGTGTGGTTCTTGCGCCGCCATTAGGGATACCACCGGCGCTGGATGAAGTACCAGTAGGGCGACGAGTTGTGGTCCACGCTGATGGCCCACTTCCAGTGCTGGTAGGGGATGACCCCCTGGACCGCCCCCAGGCGGGCGGTGTACTTCTTGCGCCGCGGGTCAAAGCCGGTGATGCGGGCCGTCTTGATCTGGCCCGGCCGCCAGTCCTTGTCCGAGGCGATCCGGTCCATGGCCTTGATCTGCTCGGCGATCTTGCGCCACCGCCACGGCCGGCGCCTGAGCCAGACCGAATCCAGCTTGGGCCGCGGGCCGCGATAGCCGTTCTTGCGCTCGTCGTACTCGTGGAGACCCTTCGTGATGGCCCGGCGGGCCTCGGTGGTCAGCTTGATGTCCACCGTGGTGTAGACCTTGAGCCCGTCCGTTTCGACCCGGTGCTTGCCGTACTTGTTGATCAGGTACTCGCGGACGTGCTCGACGAAATAGGGGGCGAAGGTCTGGAACTTGCTCCGGCGACGGCGGATGTAGATCACGTTGTCTTCGCCCGGGCGGCCTCCGGCGGACGGACGGTCGTCATCGGACGCCCAGACGATCTTGGAGTTCCGGGCCTGGTCGTATTGCTCCCGGGAGATCTTGCCCTCGGTCACCATCCGCTCCAGGACATAGAGCTGTCTCTTCTTGGCCTCGTGGAGGCAGGTCCGCTTGGCCTGGTCCAGCCAGCGTCTATCGGACGGGTCGCACCCTCGGCGTTTTTGTCTCAGACAGCGACGGATGCGCTTGTTCAGGCAGTCGGGGGGCGAGTCGTTGCCCGGGGCCTTGGTCAGCCCGGCCAGGAGCGCCACCTCGGGCAGGGTCAGCTGGTGGACCGTCTTGCCGAAGTAGTTCTCCGCGGCCGACTCCACCCCGTAGGAGCCGTAGCCCAGATAGACCTGGTTGAGGTAGATGTGGAGGATCTCGTTCTTGGTCAGTTGCTGTTCGATGTGGTAGGCCAGGACGGCCTCCCGGAGCTTCCGGGTGAAGGTCTTCCGCGGGGTCAAGATGAGCATCTTGGCCACCTGCTGGGTGATGGTCGACCCGCCCTGGACGATGCTCCCGGCCTGGATGTTGGCCAGCGCCGCCCGGAGAATGGCCCGGGGCGAGATGCCGGCGTGCACCCAGAACTTGGCGTCCTCGGCGGCGACAAAGGCGTCCTGCAGCATCTTGAGCGCCGGGGACGGGTTCTTGCTTTGGGCCAAGGGAATCAGGATGCGGCGTTCCCGGTAGAACTCGGCGATGATCGTCCGGCGGTCGTTGGCGTAAACGGTGGTGATGAGAAAGGGCCGATAATCCTTGATGGACCTCAGGCTCGGGATGTCGCGGCTGACGTAGACCGTGCCCACGAAGAAGCCCATCTCGCCCACCAGGAGGAAGATCAAAAACAGCCGAAGCACCCAGCGCAGGAAGCCGACCCGCTTTTTCCCGGGTCGGCGCCTGGGAGTCGGGTCTTCCGCGGGGGCGGACTGAAGCCCCAGGTCGTTTTGATCCGACATGGGATGTCGGTCGATTGACACGTCGTCAAGATACACTCAATTACTCCAATAGAGAACGTTGCAAAAGTCGTCCTGACTTTTGCAACCACGGACTTACAAAAAGCGTGGTTTTTGTAAGTCCTTCAAATCGCTACGGCTAAAAAACCTTCGCGATTTGCTGGGACGTCCATGTCCCGGGTCTGAGAGCGTTTTGCAGCACTCTCAATATTTATTCCAACGCCCGTTTCCCGGGACCGCCTGGACGGGGCCCGAGTGATCCAATTATACCAACTCATCGGGGCCGAAGTCTAATCGGTCCGTCGGTTCGGGGCGGCCGTCCGGACGCGGTCGGTTCACCCGAACCGACCCCCTGGCCGGCGGCGGATCGAGGGAGTGATGGTCCGGGTCAGTCGATGAACGTCGCCACCTCGTCCAGGGACTCCCGGGTGGGCTGAAAGGCGTTGGCCGGGTGATCCGGATCCGGATACCCCAGGGCCAGGCCGATGACCAGCCGCCGCCCCGCGGGGAAGTCGACGTGCCGCCGGACCAGATCGGGATACCTGACCAGGGCCGCCAACTCGCAGGTCCCCACGCCGCGCTGGTGAGCGGCCAAGGTGACGGCGTAGGCGGCCGCCCCGGCGTCGAAGACGGCGTACGGCGTCAGGCCATCCCGGACGGCGATGTAGACCAAATGAGGCGCACCGAACGCATTGAAATTCCGTAGATAATGAGCCAGACGCTTTTCCTTGTCGTCTCGTTCGATCCCCAGGAGTTCGAACAGGTTCATGCCCAGGGTGCGGTAACGTCCCATGAGCGGCTCGGGGAATTCGAGGGGCATCTCCACGTCCGGCCGCTGGTCGTCGCCGGCCGCGACCGCGGCTTGAAGATCGGCGGTGATCCTCCCCACGGTCTCGCCGGAGATGACGTAGAACTCCCAGGACTGGGTGTTGCCCCAGGAGGGCGCCCACCGGGCCTGGGCGATGATCTGTTCGAGGACGGCCCTTTCCACGGGCCGGGGCAGGTAGGCCCTGACGCTGCGGCGCTGGGTCATGGCTCGGTCGAGGTCCACCACGGCTCTCCTTTCGGGGTGTGAGTCGGCTGATGACTATCCAAAGATAGTCCGGCTCCGGCGAGATTACCCCCTTTTTTCGGGGTTGGCAAGTGGCCGGGGAGCGGGGCGGGTTTTGGTCTTGACAAGCCCCTTTGGCCGGAACCATAATCAGCGGCGGACGGTATGTCACCGGCGCTCCGGAAGGCGCGTTTGGGGGTGCGTCTTCCGGACGGAATTCATGACGGAGTTTCGGGCGGCGCCTGGTGGCCGTTCGATGGCGGTGGGGGAAACCAGCCGATGCATCCGGAAATCGCGGCCGAGGTGGTCCGGCTGTTGGAAGACGAAGCCGGGCTGACCTCGAAACAGATCCTGGAGGACGCCTCGGGCGAGCGGGGCAAGCTGTTGCTGCGGTATTTCAAGCTGTTTCGATCATTGGCCGACGATCTGGCGGGCGAGGTCGCGCCCGATCACATCCGGGCCGAGATCACCCAGGAGCCGCGTGATCGCTGTTGTCTGATCGAGGTCTTCCATCCCGCCTTGCGCTACAGCCGGAAAAATTACATGCCGCCCGAAATCTACGCCTACATGGCCCGGGTGCTGGCCGATCGCGGGATTTTCGTGCCGCCGCCGCCCCAAGGCGTCTGACCGCCCCCCCGCCGCCCGATGACCGACGACCCCGCCCCGGAGACACTGGAAGTCGTCGACGAGTCTGACCGGGTCATCGGCCTCGCCCCCCGGGCCGAAATCCATCGCCGCCGGCTCAGGCACCGCAGCGCCCACGTCTTTGTGTTCGATCCCGCCGGTCGGCTCTTCCTCCAGTTCAGGTCCCCGGCCAAGGACCAGTACCCCGAACACTGGGATTCCTCGGCCGCGGGGCACGTCGATCCCGGGGAATCCTATCTGGGCTGCGCCCGGCGTGAGTTGAAGGAAGAACTCGGCCTCGAGGCCGAATTGACCGAGGTCCTCCGGGTCCCCGCCCAGCCGCGGACCGGGTTCGAGCACACGGTCCTGTTCGGGGCCGTCACGGCCGACGAGCCCCGGCCCAATCCGGACGAGATCACTGACGGACGATTCTTCGAGATCGGGGAGGCGCGGGAGATGATCGACGACCCGGCCGTGCCCACCGCCCCGGCCCTGGACCTCTTGTTCTACCTGTGGCGCCGACCACCAGCCCGGGATCGATGAACAATCCGGGCTAACCCAGGGCGGCGACGATCTTGTCGGCCGTTTTTTGAACCTCGTCCGGGTCGCCTTGTTGGGGCGTCCAGTCAAAGGCGGTCACGCCGTCGCCCTCGTAGCGGGGCACCAGGTGGAGGTGGTAGTGCATGACCAACTGCCCGGCCGCCCGCCCGTTGAGCTGCAGCGCCACCAGGCCGTCCGGCTCGAGGCCCCGCTTGATGGCCGCGGCCACCTTGGCCGCCGCCTGGTGCAGACGCCCTAAAATCTCCGGATCGATATCATGGATGTTTTCGGCGTGCCTTTTAGGTATGATGAGGGTGTGGCCGGGCGTGATGGGGCTGATGTCGGCCAAGGCGACCACGGTTTCGTCCTCGTAGATCTTGGTCGACGGAATTTGGCCGGCGGCGATCCGGCAGAAAATGCAGTCCATCCCTTCCTCCGTTTTTTCGGCAATTTTCGTCCATCGGTCGGAGGACTGTCAAGTGACGCCTGGATGGTGGAGTGGTTGGCGGCGACGGGGCGCGGGAGGTGGACATGGCCGATGACTTTGAACGGTTGATTGACTTGCTCGGGTCCGGGACGCCCGGGGTGGCCCTGACCGGGGCCGGGATCAGCGTCGACAGCGGCATTCCGGCCTTCAGGGGCGCCCAGGGGTTGTGGGAAAAGTACGACCCCATGGAGTTCGCCCACATCGACTCTTTTCTGGCCGATCCGGGCAAGGTCTGGGCCATGCTCCGG
>JAHJDS010000026.1 GCA_018812395.1 Pseudomonadota bacterium | reverse complement strand
GACCAGGAAACCGACGTTATTGATCGGCGTCTGCCTGGCCGTGCTGGTGCTGGGCGCGACCTTGGCCTCGGCCGCGCCGACCGCGGCCGGTCCGGCGGGCGTCAAGGCCGCGACCACGACGGAGAATGGCGTCCAGGTTTGCCAGCTAACGTGCCCGCTGAGATGCCGCCAGGTCGTCCTGCGCCGTCGCTGCCGGCCACGTTCCATCTGCCGATTCAAGACCCATGCCCATTGCCGTTGCTATCGTCGGCCCAGGGGTTGTTCGATGCGCTGCCAGTCAAGGCTCATTGCCAGGCGGTGCAATCTGAGGGGCTGGTGCAAGGCCCCGGTGCGGCTCTGCCGGTGCGTGGGGCCCATGGGTATGCCCCGGCCGCCCAGGTAAGGGATTCAGGTGAGACTTCGCCCCACTAAGTTGTTCGGCCGCTCGGGACATGGGGGTGACCAAATCGTCCGGTAAGTCGATGCGGCCCAGGGGGAGCCAACTCATACACAGGAGGGAGTCTTGATGACCAGGAAACCGATGTTATTGATCGGCGTCTGCCTGGCCGTGCTGGTGCTGGGCGCGACCTTGGCCTCGGCCGCGCCGACCGCGTCCGGTCCGGTAAGCGTTAAGGCCGCGGCCACTCCGGCGTCACCCGGGGACGCGGTCCGGATTTGCCAGCGTCCGCTGTGCCGGTTGAGATGCCGCACCGTCGTCTTGCGCCGGCGCTGCCGGCCGGCGAGCCTGTGCCGGTTCAAGACCCACGTCATCTGCCGTTGTTATTATCAGCGGGGCCGTTGTTACCTGCGCTGCAAGTCAAGGCTCATTGTCAGGCGGTGCACCCGGGGGGGCATGTGCCGGGCCCCGGTGCGGATCTGTCAGTGCGGCGTGCCCATGGTCCGGCCCCGACCGCCCAGGTAGGGGGTTCAGGTGGGGCCTGGCCCCGCCAGGTAGGTCGGCCGCGCCGGACAGGGGGGTGACCAACAGGTCAGCGAGCCGGCGCGGATGGCCGGGGTCCATCTGCAGGTGCGCTGTGGCCCAAGTCCCGCCCAGGCCGCGCTAGCTGACCGGCGGGGCAATCGGCCGACAAAGAGGAGGAGGCCTCATGAAGAAAAAATTAGTCATAGTGGTGGTGGTCATATTCTGGCTGACACTATTGGTCCTGATGGGCGCGACGGCCCTGGCCGGGCAAGCGGCGGCCGATGCCGGGAGTTCCTTGACCGCCGCGACGCCCGGGGCGGCGATCCAGGTCTCCAAGATTATGATTCGGTGCGTGCGGCGATGCCGCACCTTCGTGGCCCGCAAGCGCTGCCGGCCCCGAACGGCCTGCCGGTTCGTGACGCACCTCGGCTGCGGCTGTGTGCTGAGAGGTGGTCGCTGTCTGGCGTTGTGCCAGTCCAGGGTCCTGGTCCGGCGGTGCAACCCCAAGGGCTGGTGTCGGGCCGGGGTGAGCCGCTGCCGCTGCTACCGGGTACCGTTCCGGCCGGTGCCGCCCCGACCGCCCAGGTAGGGGGTTCAGGCGGGGTCCGGCTCCGCCCGGAACAAAAAAGGCCGCGCCGGACCGGGGGGCGACCAACAGGTCGGCGAGCCGGCGCGGCCCGGGGGGGGGTTTTTGTCTGACAGGAGGGAAGCCAAATGAAACCCAAAACAATCGGGGTGGTGCTGGCCGGGTGCTGGCTGGCAATGTTGGTCGTGGCCGTCCCGTCGGCCCTGGCCGCGCCAGGGGCGGCCGGCCCGGCCAGCGTCAAGGCGACCGCGCCCGAGGCGGCCGTCCAGGTTTGCAAGCGACTGTTTCGGTGCGTGGTCAGGTGTCGGATGATGAGTATCCGCCGGCGCTGCCGGCCAGGGAGCCTGTGCCGGTTCCAGACCCACCTGACCTGCCGTTGTTACCGGGTCCGGGGCCGCTGCGGGTTGCGCTGCCAATCAAAGACCCTGACCCGGCGGTGCACTCGCTACGGCTATTGCAGCGTTGGGGTCAAACGCTGCCACTGCGAGAGGGTGCCCCTGCCGCCTCACCGGCCGAGCAGGTAGTCGAACAACGGGGTGGGGTCCGGCCCCACCCTCCCCCAGTCCCAAGGCGCGGAGACCGAGATTGACCGACCTGACCATCAGGGCCTACACCCCGAGCGACGAACAGCAGGTGATCGACCGGTGGCAAGAATGCGATCTGGTCGTGCCCTGGAACGATCCCCGGACGGATATCCAGCGAAAAATGGACGACAGCCCGGAGCTGTTTTTCGTGGTCGACGGCCGGATCGCGGCCAGTTACATGGCTGGTTATGACGGGCATCGAGGTTGGATGTATTATCTGGCGGTCAGGCCGGATTCAAGAAAACTGGACAGGCCTTTGAGGGCGCTTAGAAAAGATAACCTCATAATCGGCGACCCTAAAACCATATTTCTGCTTACCAAGCAGGGCGAGAAGAAAGTTGCCGAGATTTTAAAGGCGCTAAAGCAGGGAAAACTGCTGTAAAACAATGGATTTTGTAAATAGTTTAATTAAAGAGGGACGGTTGAAGACAGACAGGATTATTGAGGCGTTTAAGGTGATTAATAGAAAGGATTTT
>JAHJDS010000223.1 GCA_018812395.1 Pseudomonadota bacterium | reverse complement strand
TGGGTTGTTGGTCCAGGCGGGTAACAATCAACCTCAACCGAATCTGCGGAATGTAGCTGGTGAAACCCGAATACTGGACCGAGGAGTCCACCGCGTTTTATGACCGGGCCTGGGAGTTCCGGGACGACGGGCAGATCATCGTCCCGGGTCGCTATCTGCCGGTGTTCGGTTTTCTGGTCCCGTTTTTCAAGCTCAACGTCTGGGGGCCGGACCGGCGTTCGGTGCTGGAGGTCGGCTGCGCCGTGGGCCACACCCGGCGCCTGCTGCGGCAAGAATTCCCGGACGGGATCGTCTACCGGGGGGTGGACATCTCGTCCCACCACGTCGCCCGGGCCAGGGAACTCTACCCGGACGGCGACTTCGTCCTGGGCGACGCCAAGGCCCTGGACGCGGCCGACGCCGCCTTCACCCTGCTCATCGCCGTGGACGTGCTGCTCCACAACTGGGACACCGCCGAACTGCTGGGGGAGTGGTGGCGGGTGGCGGCCCACGGCCTGATCTTCACCACCCGGGTGACAGCCACCCACCCGACCATCAGGGCCCGCCAGGGTGAGGCCGGGATTCCCTTTCATATCCTCAACCAGGACGACCTGGGCGGCCTGGTGGCCGACTTGGGGCCGGACTTCACCTTGAGCCATGTCTTGCCCCTGGCCGCCCTGGGCGGCGAGGTGACCGGCCTGCCCGAGGGTTTTGGGGAAGATGACGCCTCGCCGGTGACGGTCATTCTTTTGAAAAATCTGCCCGCTCCGGCCGTGACCTTTGTCCACGGCTTTCTGGCGGCCTTACGGTCGAACCCCAATCAGTCCTGATGGAAGACCTGCGCCCGTGACCTGGGAACCGATATTACTGGACGACCACCTGTGGCTGGTTCCCGGCGAAAACCAGGGCCGTTTCCCGCGCTCGCATTCCTTCCTGATTCAGGACGACCTCTCCGCCCTGATCGACACCGGGTGCGGCCTCGGCCGCCTCGAGGAACTTAAAACGAGATACCGGATCGACCTGGTCATCAACTCCCACTCCCACCCGGACCACGCCGCGGGCAACCGGGTTTTTAGCGAAAAACCGCTGGTGGTGCCGATCCAGGGGGCCCGGACCGCCGGCCGGGTCTACCCGTTGTCCCACCGGCTGGTGGACCCGGGAGAGCTGGCCGTGGCCTGGCGTCGTTTTGTCCGGGAGGACATGGATTACCACGATCAATGGCCGACCGCCGTGTTCGACCACGGCCACGTCTTTGACTTCGGTCATCTGAAGCTGGAGGCGATCCACGCCCCGGGACACCTGGCCGACCACTACGTCTTCTGGGAACCGAAAAGCCGGACAATGCTCAGCTTTGACATCGACCTGACCCCCTGGGGGCCGTGGTACGGCCACCGGGAGTCGGACATTTCGGCCTTTCGCCACTCGATTGAGGTGATTCGAAAACTGGCTCCAAAACGGATCGTGTCCAGCCACCACCACCCGGTTTCAGATAACGTCGGTCGGGCCCTGGACGACTACGAGGAGGTGTTCGATAAGCGGGCGGCCAAGATCCTGTCGCTGCTGGACGGACCGCGGACCTTGGATGAGCTGGCCGCCACGGCCCCGATTTACGGCAAGTTCTCCTACGTGCCCGAGATCATGTTCTATTGGGAGCGGTTGATGATCGAGAAGCATCTCGATCTGCTGGAGCGGGAGGGAAGGGTGGTTCGGCGGGGCGAACGGTTCGCCGCGACGAAGTGAACCTGAATACAGATCAAGCCGACCCCGGCCGAATCTGTGCCCCGGGTCGGGCCGGGGCGGGGCCGGTCACAAACCTCGTCCGGAAACCGTCAATACCATCAAGACCGATCGGCAGCCATCGGCGGCCACGACCTTCAACCCCAAACGAGGAGAGATCATGGACTACGCCCACCTGACCGCGCCCTGCGGCCTGGACTGTTTCAACTGCCCGATGTACGCCGCCCGGGAAAACGAGAAGCTGCGGGCCATGATCGCCCAGCGGCTCGATATTTCGCCCGAAAAGGCCCGGTGCCCGGGCTGCCGGGCCCAGGGCGGGATCATGGACTTTTTCGGCTGGACCGAGCCATGCAAGGTCTGGCGCTGCATCGAGCCCAAAGGCCTGCACAACTGCGGCGAGTGCGACGACTTCCCCTGCGACCACCTTCACCCGTATGCCGACTTGGCCGCCGAGAGGCCGCACAACACCAAGGTCTTCAACCTGGCGCTGATTGAAAAATGGGCCTCGAGACCTGGGCCCAGGAAAAGGCGGGGAGCGTCAAGGAGACCTATTTCCAGGGCAAGCTCGAACTCTGAGCGGCCGCGACGCCCGAAAAAAACCCCCCCGGCCCTAAATGGGCCGAGGGGTCTGGCGATCCGCAGTCCGGACTAAAAATATCCCCCACCGGACACCACAAACTTCCGCGGCGCCGGCCATCCAGCCGTCCGATCCCGGATCGCCGATCCAGGTGGTTTATCCACGGTCCCTGGCGCGGGTCAGAACACGTCTCCGGCCCACAGCCCGCCGACAATGACCACCACCACCACGGCGATGAGGCCCCACACCCACCAGTCCCAGGTGTTCGGGTTGTACCACTGACCGCCGGCGGCGGTCTGCAGTTCGTCGGCGCTCAAGGCCTTGGACGTATAATCGTCCACTTCGGCCTGGGTGAACTTGGCCCCCTGACCCGGCTTGATCACCGCCGCGCCGGCGTAGGGCGCCATCGTCACCATGAAGGTCATCACCAGCATCGCCACCGTCAACACCGAGGCCAAAACGCGCATCATCCGTCCTCCCTTGTTGCCGGCCGCGCCCACGTCGCGACCTTTTTATTGCCGAAAATCCGGAAAAAGCCTGACGACCCCTTTGGCCGTCCGTCTCATTTGCTTTTTTGCCCCGGCGCCGCCCGGACCGTTCTCGTCCCCGCCGGCCCGGTTCCCGCCCCGCAGGTTTTTTACCCTCTGCTAGGGCGACATCCGCTTGACTCCCGGCCCCAGGGAGACCCGCCCCTTCTTGGGCCGGCGGGCGACGAGCAGGGTGAAATAGCTCGACCGCCGCCACTGCTCCCCCAAAACGTCGGCCTTGGTCACCATGGGGCCCGTTTCCGGGTCGGCCAGGATCAACTCTCCCTGGCGGGTGGCGCCGATGACCACCACGTAGTGGTTGTACCCGGGCTTGCTCTTGATGATGATCAGCGGCCTGGTTTTCCGGAGGTTGTAGTACAGGTCCAGCATGGAGCCGCGGTAGATGAAGGCCGCGAAATCCCGCTGCCTGGCCAGGGCCATCAGTTGAACCCCGGTATAGCCCGTGGGCCCGGGCGGCCCCAGGGCGTGGACCACCTCGCCGACCGAGGTCTTTTGGCCCCAGTAGGTCATGACCATGGCCAGGGCGGCCGCGCCGCACAGGTTCAATGTTTTTTGCCGAAAGGGGGTGATGTCCAGGACGTAGGTGTCGGCCGAGGACCGGTGGGCCGGGGTCAGCGGCCACTGCTCGGGCGGCTTGGTCAGCCACATGATGGCCGCGCTGCACCCCGACATGGCCAAAACGAACCCACCGACCAGCCCGACCAGCCCGACCAGGGCGGCGCGGCGTCTTCGCGGTTTGACCGGCGGCGCGGCGTCCATCAGTCCCCTACCTGATAGGAGTGCCCGATGATCCAATCTTACACCGGCCGCCGGGGCAAAATCAATACCGTTTTGCCCGGGTCCGGCCCGGACTCAGTAGTCGAGCCGGGCGGCGATGGGCATCCGACGGCCCACGCCAAAGGCCTTGGTCGTCACCTTCAGCACCGGGGCCGCCTGGTGGCGTTTGTACTCATTGCGGTTCACCGTCCGGGTCACCCAACGAACCACCTCCGCGTCGAAGCCCGCGGCCTCGATTTGGGCCGGGCTCAGACCCTCATCCACGTAATGGAACAGGATGCGATCCAGGACGTCATAGGGCGGCAGCGAGTCCTCGTCCTTCTGGTCGGGCCTCAGTTCGGCCGACGGGGCCTTGGTGATGGTGCCCGGCGGGATGACCTCGCCCGCCCGGTTGAGGTGATGGGCCAGGTCATAGACCATGGTCTTGGGGACGTCGGCGATCACGGCCAGGCCGCCGACCATGTCTCCGTACAGGGTGCAATACCCCACGGCCAGTTCGCTCTTGTTGCCCGTGGTCAGGACCAGGTACCCGAACTTGTTGGACAGGGCCATGAGCACGTTGCCCCGGATGCGGGCCTGGATGTTCTCCTCGGTGACGTCCGGGGGCCGGCCCCGGAGGTGTGGTTCGAGGGAGTCCAGGTAGGCCTCGAAGATCCGACCGATCGGCACCTCCAGAAATTCGATCCCCAGGTTGCGGGCCAACCGCCGCGAGTCGTCGACGCTGCCCGGGCTGGAGTACGGTCCGGGCATGGTCACCCCGACCACGTTCTCGGGCCCCAGGGCCATCACGGCGAGGGCGCAGGAAACGGCCGAATCGATCCCTCCGGACAGCCCGAGGACGACCTGCTTGAAACCGCATTTGCGGACGTAGTCGCTGATGCCCAGGACCAGGGCGTCGTGGGCTTCGGCCACGGGGTCGGCGGAG
>JAHJDS010000222.1 GCA_018812395.1 Pseudomonadota bacterium | reverse complement strand
GGCCGGGCCGGGTGGTGGGCCTGGATCTGAACGACAGGCTGATCCGGGAGGCGGACGGCTATGGCCGGCGCCGGGGGGTGTCCAACCTGGACCTGCTGCGCGGCGACGTGTACGATCTGCCGTTCGCCGACGGCTCGTTCGACTTTGTCTACGCCCGGTTCCTGTTTCAGCACCTCACCGAACCGGGGCGGGCCGTGGCCGAGTTGGGTCGCGTCCTGACCAGAGGCGGCGTCCTGGCCGTGTTTGATGTGGACGACGACTGGCTGGGCGTGTACCCTGACCTGGAGGCGTTCCAATCGTTCAAACACCGGGCCGCCACGGCCCAGGCCCATAACGGCGGAGACCGGTTCGTCGGCCGCAAGCTGCCGGGCCTGATGCTGGCCGGCGGCCTGGGCGACGTTCGGGTCGAGGTCCGGGTAGTGACCAGCTTCGAGCTGGGGATGACCACCTGGCTCGACCTGGCCGTCAAACGACTGGAGCAGATACCGGACGTGGACCGGCCGGCGGCCGAAGAGGAACTGCGTCAAATTTACGCCCTGAGCCGACGCCCCGACGCCTGGGGCGCGGCCGGCGTCTTCTTCGCCACCGGGACCAGGCCGTGAGCGACGGCCCGCGGAATCAGGCCCGAGGAGGTGTCAAGGTGAACCGGCGGCTTGTAATCTGGCTCCTGGCGGCGACGGTTCTGGCCGCCGCGGCGGTGATCGTCTGGTTGGTTGTGCTCCGGCCCTCGGGTCCCGAATTCAGCCGCATGCGGGGATTCTGGCGCAACCCCACCGGATACGCCGGCAAGCCGATCGAGTACCACGTCGGCCGCCGGACAATCACCGTCATCCGCGGCATGCACGTCGGGCACTACCGGCTCCGCCGGATCGTGGAAAAGGGCCGGCGGCTGATCATCCACCTGTACTCCATAGAGCTGCGGCGCGACGCGACCTACACCGTGGAAGTCATCGACCCGGACACGGTCATCCTGCACCTGAGTCTCCAAAAAATCAGACTCAAACGGGTCAAGTAGTCTCACCGGCGGGGACCGGGCGAATCATGTTCCGAAAAAATATCGGGCCCGGCCTGGGGCTGGGGCTGGCGGCGGCCCTGGTCACGGCCGGGCTCTACGTCGTCGGCGTGCCGCTCATCGAGCTGGTCGAACTCAAGGCCGTGGACCTCCGGGTCAGGAGCGCCGTCCGTCTCGGGGCCACATTGCCCGACGTGGCCGTGGTCGCCGTGGACGAGCGCTCCCTGGCCGCCCAAGGGCAGTGGGCCTGGCCGCGAACCGTGGTGGCCCGGCTCATCGAGGCCACCTTGCGGGCCGGGGCCCGGGTCGTGGCCGTGGACGTGGGCTTCTTCGAGCCCCAGACCCTGTTCACCCGTCAGGACGTGGCGCGGCTCCGCCGGGAGCCCGACCTCGACCCCGGCCGACTGCCCGGGCCCGACGACGTTTTGGCCAGGGTCGTGCGGCGGGCCGGGGGCCGGGTGATCCTGGGCTATTTCTTCCACATGAGCGCCGCCCAGGTCGGCCGGTTGTCCCCCGCCCGGATGAAGGCCCGGACCCGGCTCATCCGGCGGTTTCAATACACCCTGATCCGGGCCAGACCGCCCCGGGCCAAGGACCGGGCCCCGTTCATCATTGCCTACGCCCCCCAGCCGATCATCGCCCCCCTGGCCCGGGCCGCGGGGCGGGGCGGGGCCGGACACTTCAACATCTTCCCCGATTACGACGGCACCATCCGCCGGCTGCCCCTGGTCATCAGGCACGGCCGCAAGTTCTATCCGTCCCTGATCGTGGCCGCCACGGCCCGCTTCGTCCAAGCACCCCTGACCATGGTCCGGGTCGGACCGGCCGGCGTGGAAGGGGTGCGCCTCGGCCCGCGCCTGGTCATCCCCACCGACCGCTACGGCCAGATGCTCATCCGCTATCAGGGACCCCCCGGCGTGGTGCCGACCTACTCGGCCGTTGACGTACTCCGCGGGCGTCACCCCAAGGGCTTGCGCGGCCGGCTGGTCTTCATCGGCACCACGGCCATCGGCACCTTCGAGCAGCGGGTCACCCCCCTGAGCCCGGTGGCCCCGGGCGTGACCATCCAGGCCCGGGCCGCCCAGAACATCCTGTCCGGCCGGCACCTGGTCCGGCCCGTCTGGGCCCGGGTCTTTGACCTGGCCCTGATCCTGGTGTTGGGCCTGGGGCTGGGCCTGGCCCTGTTTTTCGTCCCGCCCTGGCTGGGGGCGCTCGCCTCGGCGGCGGTCTACGCGGCGGTGGTCTGGGCCGCCTTCGCCTTGTTCGAGCGGGGCTTCATCATCGCCGTCATCTATCCCCTGCTGGCCGTGGTCTTGATCTTCGGCGCGGTGGTGGTCTGGCGCTATTTCACCCAGGGCCGGGAAAAAAAACGCCTCCGGGGCGCCTTCCAGAGCTACGTCCACCCCGACGTGGTCCGGGCCGTGACCGAGAACCCGGACCGGCTAGGGCTCCACGGCGAGAAACGGGAGCTGACGGTCCTCATGTCCGATATCCGCTCCTTCACCACCCTGTCCGAATCCCTGGACCCGGCCGCCTTGGCCCATGTCCTCAACCTCTACATGGACCGCATGACCGAGATTGTCTTCGACCACGGCGGGCTCCTGGACAAGTACATCGGCGACGCCATCATGGCCGTCTGGGGGGCGCCCCTGCCCAGCGAGGATCACGCCCGGGCCGCCTGCGCCGCGGCCCTGGACATGCAGGCCGCCCTCCCCCGGGTCCGCGAGATGTGGGCCGAACACGGCGTGGACGAACTCGACATCGGCATCGGGATCAACACCGGCCTGATGAT
>JAHJDS010000221.1 GCA_018812395.1 Pseudomonadota bacterium | reverse complement strand
GCTCTCGATCCGGAGCCGGCAATCCTTTTCCAGGACCTGGACGAATTTTTTTTGACGGGCCGCCTCGTCCGGAATAGTCGGGTCGATATCCTTGACGTTCATCCGGAGGAGTTCGTCCCGGGTGTAGTCCAGGTCCTGACAGGCCTGATCGTTGACGTACAGGATTTTCCCGGTCGCCCTGTCGGTGACGTACTTGGCGTCACTGGACTGGTTGATCAGGCCCTGGTACATCAGGACCTCCCGCTCGGCCTTGAGGCGAAGTACGCCGGTGCGCAGGGCGGTGACGCCGTAGGCCAGGTCCGCGGCCATCTCGGACAGCAGCCGCATCTCCTCCTCGTCAAAGGCGTCCGGCTCGTCGGCGTAGATGTTCAGGGCGCCGAAGACCCGGCCCTCGCCCTCGAGAAGCAAGGCCACGGACGAAGCGAAGCCCCGCCGGAGGGCCTCCTCCCGCCAGGGACCGTAGGAACCGTTCGATTCCACTTCCCGGCAGACCACCGGCTCCCCTGTGCGGATGGCCGTGCCGGTCGGACCGCGGCCGCACTCGGTGTCGGCCCAGGTGATGTTCACCTGGTCCAGGTAACCCTCCTCCAGTCCAAACGAGGCCGCCAGCCGCACGGTCCGGGCCTCATCCGTTTCGGCCAGGCCGACCCAGGCAAACTTGTATCCGCCCTGGTCCACGATCAGCCGACAGATCTCCTCGAATAAGTCTGATTCTTCCCGGGCGGTAACCAGGACCTGGTTGCAGGCGCTCTGGAGTCGCAGGATCCGATTGAGGTGGATCAGCGTGTTTTCATGCAAATGTCTTTCGGTGATGTCCTTGGTGAAGACTGTCAGCCCGTCCGCCGTCGGATAGGCGCTGATCGCGAAGACGTGATCCTGGCCGGCCACTTGGTATTCGTTCTCGAAGAAAACGGGCCGGTCGGTCCGCAAGGCCTCGAGGTATTTGTCCTCGATTTTGGTCCCCCGCACGTCGGGGAAGATTTGGTACAGGGTCTTGCCCACCGCCTTTTTGGCCGGAATGCCGGTCAACTCCTCGGAGGCCCGGTTCCAGTAGGTGTACCGCAAGTCCCTGTCCAGGGCGAAGAACACGTCGTTGATGCTTTCGGCCAGGTTGCGATATTGTTTCTCGCTGGCCGACAGGGCCAGTTCGGCCCGGTGATGACGGTATTGGGCGGCCAAGAGGAGGCCCATCAGAAGGGTGCCCACCGGGTAGAGGGTGAGCATGGGCCAGGATATCTTCTGGAGCACCAGCCAGGCCTGGGCCCAGGGGAGGGTCAGCATCCAGGCCAGGACAAATATGTGGACCACGAAACCGAACAGCAGCAGGAATACGGGTCTGGTCGATCTGGCCCGAGGGACAAGGTAGAAAAAGGCGACCCCGATGGCGGCCGAGGTGACAATCGTACCGATACCGGTCCAGGCGCCGATCCCGCCCAGGGCTAGGCGGTAGGCTGCGGCCGCGGCCGCAGACAGGATCGCCGTCACCGGGCCGGCACACAGGCCGGCCAGGCTGACGACAATGGACCGGGTGTCAAAGACGATGCCGGGCGCGAACCGCAAGGGGTTCATCATCGCCACCACGGCCACGCCACCAAAGAGCAGGCCGGCCAGGACCTGCGCCGGTAGGTCCTCGTAAGACCTCTTTCGCCACAGCAGGCCGAGCACAATGGTCAGGGCCAGGGCCAGGGCGACATTGTTGATCAGGGCGAGAAACACCATCGTCATCCTTCCTCGAAAGGTTTATCCGAGCCGGATGGACACGGCAATCAGCGGCTCCGGGTCAAGGGACGGCCACTATGCCGCCAGGGCTTGGAGCGAGATTCCGGTCAAACGGGGGACGGCCGGGACCCCGATCCAGGCCGAGTGTGTCGAGGTGCGGGTGGAATGAGGAAAGAACTGACCCGACCGCAGGGACGATGTGGCCGATCCGGTGGTCAGGTTGACCCGGACCGGCCGGAAACATTGATGGCATTCTCGGTGATTTGATGTCCGGGCCACACAGACTTCCCGATTACCCCCATATTCTATTTTAACGGAACTAGCCCCAGGGTGCAAGGCGGCCGAGTGGGCCATGGCCGGTCATACCCAGGACGGCAACCGCCTGGAGGGGAATGAGATTTATCTATTTGAAGCTTCTGAGTAGAAGCCCAGGTGGGCATCAAATCGAGTCTACAAGGATAAACGGTCTCTGGTCCCGGTGTCCGGTAAACAAGCAGTTTATAATCCCTGCAGGTATGTGCACCCTCCCCTGATTGCCGCCTGTTTCCAAAAAGTCAATATACTGGTCCACCCCCTTGAAGCCTCCAAGCCCAGGTTTGAGTCAGGATACTATCCCGAAACTCTGACTGGCATTGTAAATGAAAAACTCTACGTCCGCCTGATAGGAAAAGTTTCAGGCTGGACTACGTCCATCAGGTGGCGGCTGGTCCGGCTGATTCCCGTGAGCGTGGGCTGAAAAATCTACCGTCTGCCGAATCATGGCGCCAATCTGAATAGCCACCTGGACGAGGTTCTGGGGCGGGATATCATCTTCGATCCGGACGGCCCGGTTGACGTTGGAAATGGTCGTCTTGGCCAATTCAACCTCAACCCGGGGCAGGTCTTCATCCTTGTCCAGGCGGTCGTTAACTCTCTCGAGAACCTTCCTCTCGATCTGCTTGACCACTGGGACCAGTGCGGTTCGGGACTCCATCAGTTCGGCTCGGCGCTGGTCCACCAACTCCTCGAGGTCCCGGGCCTTGGATGCCGAATGGCTGTGGGCGTAGGTTGGGCTGTACCCAGCCTTGAGCGCCGCCGCATGGGCGCTGGTGCCTTGAGCCAAGTGATCAATCATCTTGGGTTCACGCGGGTCGCGTTTTTTAGGTGGCTTGCCCATGATCCAACCCTCTTGAGTTCTTCATTTTCCTACATTCTAGACTATCGGAAATAGGAATGCAAGCCATATAACATCGCAATGCGGGGCCATCGAAAACCAGCTACTTCCTAGAACAACTTCATTAAAACAACTAGTTAATTACACCGCACGACACAACAGTCAACGCCCCCATGTCTGACGGGGTGTGACAATTCGGTCTTTTACGGTGCCGCCACCAAGGTCCAGATTCTGACTGCTAATAAAAAAGTATTGGGTAGGCGAGCCTGCCAGCAAGAGCTAGGAAAAGGGTATACGCTCCTCACACCACCCCCTGCTTCCCATATGCTTTCCAGAAAGAAAACGGGGTCGGGTCTTTCGACCCAACCCCCTGATTTCTATGGTGGAGCTGAAGGGACTTGAACCCTCGACCTCATGACTGCCAGTCATGCGCTCT
>JAHJDS010000220.1 GCA_018812395.1 Pseudomonadota bacterium | reverse complement strand
GGCCTCGAGGCCGAGGACCTGAAACGCGTCTTCGGCTCCTTTGAGCAGGTCGACTCGTCCTACGCCCGTGACCAACAGGGGACGGGGTTGGGGCCGGCCTTGTCCCAGCGGCTGGTGGAGCTGCACGGGGGGCGGATCTGGGCCGAAAGCGCCGGCCCGGATCAGGGGAGCACGTTTTCGGTGAGACTACCCCTTAGGCCCCGAGCCGAAAAAGACGCTCCGGAAACCGTTTCAACGGCGGTCGACGAAACCGGCTGTCAAGGGGTTGAGACCCCCCCGGCCGAAGAAACCGATCCTCGACCGAGGCTTCTGGTGGTGGAAGACAACCCTCATGCCCAAGAGTTGCTGGCCGGTTACCTGGCCGACATCGGTTTCGCGGTTCACTGCGCCCTTGACGGCCAAGAGGCGATCTACAAGGCCCGGGAATTGAAACCCGTGGCCATCACCCTGGACGTTTTTTTGCCTGACCAAAACGGCCTCGACGTGTTGCGCGAGCTGAAAGCGCTGCCCGAAACCAAGGACATCCCGGTCTTGGTCATCACCATCACTGACGAGGGGCCGAAGGCCGTCAGTCTGGGGGCGGCCGGGTACATCCGCAAGCCCGTGACCAAAAAGGAATTGATGGAGGCCGTGGCGAAAATGGTCCCGGGGGCCGCCCGAAAGGACTAACGAGAGCTGGGGGGCAATGGCTAGGCCCCAGAGGCCGGAGCCCAAGCCCGACCAAACAGATAGACGAGAGGCGCAAACAATGGCCGGAGAAAAAATACTGGTTGTCGAAGACCACGCGGTCAACCGGGAATTGGTGGTCGATCTTCTGAGGATCGCCGGGTACCTGGTCAGCGTGGCCGGTACGGCCGAGGAGGGCATCCACAGGGCCAAGGAAGAGCCGCCCGACTTGATTCTGATGGACATCGACCTGCCGGGAATGGATGGTCTGACCGCCACCCGGATTGTGAAACAAGCACCTGAGACGGCTCACGTCACCGTCGTAGCCCTTACCTCACACGCCATGAAGGGGGACGCCGAAAGGGCGATGGAGCAGGCCAAAAGGATACTGGTGGTCGATGACGAACCGCGTAACCGGGAACTATTAGAGGCCCACCTCACTCCATTGGGCTACCAGATACTCGTGGCCGAAAACGGTAAGGATGCGTTTGAGCAGGTCAGCTCGCACGCCCCGGACCTGATCCTGCTGGACGTGATGATGCCCGGCCTGGACGGATTCGAGGTGGCCAGACGGCTGAAAGGAGACGCCCAAACGCGCCACATTCCGGTGGTCATGGTTACTTCGTTGCGAGAAGCGTCCGACCGGGTCCAAGCCCTCGAGGCCGGCGCCGACGACTTCCTGTCCAAGCCGGTGGACAAGACCGAGCTGACCGCCAGGGTGCGGTCCCTGCTCCAGGTCAAGGCCTACAACGACCACCTGATCAATTACCAGAAGGAGTTGGAAGCCGAGGTCGCCAAGCGGACCGAAAAGTTGCAGCAGGCCAACGAGGAGTTGCGGCGGGAAATCGAGGAACGCGTACGGGCCGAGGCGGCCGTGCGCGAGGCCGAACTGCGTTATCGGCAGTTGTTCAACGCCGGTACGGACGCCATATTTGTCCACTCCTTGGAGAATGACGGCCGACCGGGGCGGTTCATCGAGGTCAATGATGAGGTCTGCCGGCGGCTGGGCTACACCCGGGAGGAGTTGTCGGCCATGTCGCCCCTGGGCATTGGCGCACCTGATGATTTGCCGGACGCGGCCGCGATAACCCGGAAACTTTTGGCTGACGGGCACACCCTGTTCAAAACGACGCATGTGGCCAAAGACGGGACGCGAATCCCAGTGGAAAGCAACGTCCATCTGTTCGATTTCAAGGACCAACAGCTGGTGCTGTCAATCTCCCGCGATGTCAGCGAGCGCATTCTTCTGGAGGAGCAACTGCTGCAAGCCCAAAAGATGGAGGCGGTGGGCCGGCTGGCCGGCGGAGTGGCCCATGATTTCAACAACCTGCTGACGATTATCATCGGCTACAGCGAGATGGCCCTGGATGCGCTGCCCTCTGACAGCCCCCTGAACAAGACCATCACAGAGG
>JAHJDS010000219.1 GCA_018812395.1 Pseudomonadota bacterium | reverse complement strand
GGTTGTCGGCCGGGGCGATGCCCATGATCTCCCCGGCGACCACGTCCAGGGCCAGCGGATTTTCCGAGGCCAAAAGGAGCCCCACCGGCCGGGGGTCGCCGCTGCCGGGACCCTCCCCTTCCATGGCCACCACCGCGTCCATGATCGACAGTCTGGGGTTCACGAATCCGGCCAGGTCCAGCAGCATGCCGGCGAAACGGTCCGTGTCCTGGAGCTTGGCGTGGTAGCCCGGCTTGTGCAGACCGCCGATGACGCCGAAGTTGTTCTTGATGGCGCCGGTCAGATACATGAACAGGTGGGTCTTGAGCTTGCACAGGTTGAGGACCACGTCGGCGTCGACGATGGGTCTCACCGCCTCGATGCGCTTGACGTACACGCCGTCCGGAACGGACACCGGCTCGACGGTGAGGTCCCAATTGAGGTCGATGCCGGCCGCCTTGGCCGCCGTTTCCATCCCCGATCGGGCATAGACCTTTTCCATGGTTTTCCGGTTGTACCGATACCCGGCCCCGGGGCTGTCCACGATCAAGGCCGAGCCGCCCAGGTCCTTGACCCGTCGGCCCACGGCCTCGACCAGGGCCGGGTGAGTGCAGACCGCCTCTTCCGGTTTGCCCGCCCGCAGCAGGTTGACCTTGAGGGCCGCCCGCTGCCCGGCCTGAACGAACCGATCCAGCCCGCCCATCAGGCCCAGGAGCGAGTCCAATTGGTCGTCCACCTGATCGTAACTCGAACACCTGACCGAAAACACCCGGGCGTCGTCAAAGGCCATACTCTTCTCCTCGTTCGGCGGACTTCATAAAAAACCCGAGACTTAATCTAGCAAATACAGGGGCGCGGGCAAGAATTAATCAGGCGGCCAGATACTTTTGCAGGGGCACCGGGTAAAGCTCGTTCCGGTCCAGACCGACTTCCGCGGCCGAGGCGCCCATGGCCAGACCCAGGAGTTGGGGATAGAGGATCGAGGGCACGATATTGATCAGGCCGAACTGCTGGGCCAGCCAGTGCTGGACCATGTCGAACTGGATGTGGCAGCAGGGGCAGGCCACGCCGACCAGTTCGGCCCCCGAGGCCCGGGCGCCCTCGAGCTTTTTACGCATCAGGTCGGCCGACAACTGGGGGTTGCGGCCCAGGGCCGGCCCGCCGCAGCAGTACATCTGGCGCGGCCACTCGACGCTGGCGGCCCCCACGGCCTCGATCAACTGGTCGAAGATGCGTCGCTTGACCGGATGATTGGCCCCGATGAGTGTGCTCGGCCGCTGGATATGGCAGCCGTAGTGGGGGGCCACCTTGAGGCCGGCCAGAGGCCGGGTGATTTCTTCCTTGACCCGGTCCAGGCCGACGTGATCGTACAAAAAACCCAGGATGTGATGGACCTCGACGCCGGGGCTGAAGGTCAGGCCGGCCTCGGCCAGGTCGGCGCTGACCGCTTGGCGCAGTTCGTCGTTCTGGCCGATGAAATAATCGGCCTGCTTCAAGCTCCCAAAGCAGCACTGACAGACGACCAGGATGGGCAGTCCCTCGGCCGCGGCCAGGGCCAGATTGCGGGCCGAGGAGCAGACGTAGGACTGGAAATGCAGGTCCCGGGCGGGATGGCCGCAGCACCGGAAGTCGGGCTCGACCAGCTCGACGCCCAATTGGCCGAGCACCAGGCGGGCGGCTTGGTCGTATTGCCGAACCAGATAACGCGACTTGCAGCCCGGAAAATAGGCGACCTTCATGACTTGTTCCCAGCGTAGTCCCGAAGCGACTGAAAGCCCATGGCCCGCAGTTCATAAAGAATGTCCGCCACCTGAATCCCCTGGGGGCATTCCTCCTGGCACTGGTAACAGGCCAGGCAGTCCCAGACCATGCGCGCGCCCAGGACCTCCTCCTTGAGGCCCAGGCGCAGGGCCCGCATCACTTGGTGGGGCAGCAGGCCCAAGACCTCGCCCGGGTCTTCGTAATTGGCCACCACCGGACAACCATTGGTGCAGGTGACGCACTCGAAGCAGGCCCAGAAGTCGCCGGTCTGGGCGGCCAGATCGAGCCCGGTCTGGAACTCGCTCCACCGTGGCTCGACCGCCGCCAGCCTGTCCCCGGCCTTGCCTTTCTCCGCCAGGACCCGGGCCCAGGTAAATGACCCGGGGTAGCCGCGCTGGTGGAGATCTACCTCCAGGGTCCGCCACATCTCGTGCAGATCGATCCCGGCCGGACAGACGTCGGTGCAGCGATGGCAGTTGGTGCAGATGGACTGGCCCTCTTGCAGGACCAGCAGATCGGGTTCGGTCAGCCGCTTGCCACGAAATACCTTTTGGTACGCCGCCAGCTTGTGGGCCGGCAGGATGGTCTCGTTGCCCAGGCACTTCCAGGACTGGACCACCGAGCAGGCCTCGGCGCAGGCGGCGCACCGGGTGCAGGCGTCCAGCTCGAGGGCCTGCAAGGTCATTGCCCGGGCCGGGGGCATGGTCTCCCGGTCCAGGGTCTGGTTGAGGGCCTGGCTGAGCGGCGTGGCCAGCAGGTGCCAGAACTTGCTGAAGGGCAGATAGGCCAGGCCGATGAAGCAGGCCAGGAAGTGGAGGTACCACAGGATCGTGATCGCCCGGACACGCTCCAGGCCGGGCGTCAGCGGGGCCAGGACGCGCGACAGCCCCCAGGAGGCAAAGGCCCAGGTCGGCCGGGAGTGGCACTCGGCGCAGGACGCCTGGTGGATTTTTTGACCCCGGGCTAAAGTTGGGGGGGGAAACGGTCCCTCGAGACCGGCGAACCGGACGCCGTAATGCGTGGCCCAGTAAGCCTTCAGCTTGACGATCTCCTCCACCGCGCCCGGGTCCAGGTACTCGTTGACCATGGCCTGAAAGCGGCCCGGCGAGTTGATCTTGGTCGCCTCGAGCATGAATCCGGAGAATAGAATCGTTCCCAGCAGGACCAGGGCGATGACGTCGGTCTGCCCGGTCATCCGCCGCAGGGCCGGTCGCCGGACCCGACGCCACACGGCCAGCCCGACTCCGACCAGGACCATCACCCCGAACAGGTTGCGCAGCGCCAAAAAGGGATTGACCGTGGACTGGTAGCCGCTGAACAGCTTTGCGGTCAGCAGGTTGTCCAGGGCGTGCATCAGCAGCAACCCGAAAAAACCCCAGAACAACAGGACGTGCATCAGCCAGCCCGGGAAGTCCCGCCGAAGCAGCCTGATCTGGAACAGGCCGTCCCTGACCAGGACCCACCCGAAGACCGGCAACCGCCGGGAGAAGACCAGACGGCCCAGGCCCCTGAGGCCGTGGGCCAGGCGCCGGCCGAACGAATGTCCGCCCGGGCCGTGCCGAAACCAGCCCAGGATTTTATGGAAAAAACCAAGACCGAACAGGGTCAGGGCGACGGTCAGGCCGATGTTGTAGATCATGTCGTCGGTCATCGCTCAACTCGGATCAGGTCAGAGACAGACGTTGCGAATCAGCGTCCGGACTAACTCCGACTGAATGAGTATTATATCGGAAGCCCGGTCCGGACGCAAAAAAACGGCCTCGGGCGGGGGGCCGTCGGGCGGGTGATGACTGGTCGGAAACTCAGGGGGGTGGGTCGATCAGAGGCCGAGTTGGGGGCCGATGGACTTCATGGCCGTGAGCGAGACGTCGATGAACTCGTCCAGGGTCAGGCCCAGGTTTTCGGCCAGGACGATGTGGTCCCGGTTGACGTTGGCCGCGAACCGGGGCTCCTTCATCCGCTTGCGAACGCTCTTGGCCTTGACCGAGGCGATTCTTTTATCCGGATAGACCAGGGTGGCGGCCACGATCAGGCCGGTGATGGTCTCGGCCGCGGTCAGGGCGAAGTCCACCGGTTTCTCCCGGGTCAGGCCCAGATTCTCGGCGTTGTGGGACTTGATGGCCTCGGTGATCTCGGTTGGGACGTTTTCCGCATGGAGAATCTCGGCGGTGACCAGGCCGTGACGGACCATGTCGTCCTTGGTCTGGTCGTAATCGAGGTCGTGGAGCAGGCCGGTCAGGCCCCAGGTCTCGGGATCGTGGCCCAGCCGCTCGGCCAGGGCGCGCATGATGACCTCGGTGGCCAGGGAGTGCTTGACCAGGTATTCCTCGGAGGCGTGCCGTTCGAGCAGGGCCAGGGCCTGGTCTCGGTCCATGGATTACCCCCCTTCATGCCCGCAGTCCGGCCGACAAAAACGAGAGCCCCCCTCGCGTGGTGGCGGCCCGGCCGCTACGAAAAACTCAGGCGGCGGCGCGGCGGGTCTTCTTTCGGAGGCGGCTGATCCGGCGCCGGAGGACCTGGGTCCGTTGTTTATCGCCCTCGGCCGCGGCGGCCTCTTTTTCCTCCCGCAGGGCCTTGATCTTCTTCTTGATCACCCGGACGTCGCCGCCCTTCTTTTTCTTCTCCTCGACGATGCCCCGCTCGTCCTTGATGGCCGCCAGGAGTTCGGCCTTGTTCATGCCGTGGACGCCGACGATCTTGGTTTCGGCCAGGGCCAGCTCGCGCAGCTCCTTGGCCGTCATCTTATCGAGGGGTTTTTCCTTTTTTACTCTTTCTTTTTTGGCCATGTTCAAACCTTGTTACAGACGGATTCAATGATGGATTGTGAATTATACACGCCCTCACCCCGGAATCAAGTGAAAAAGGCCCGCACCCGAAAGCTGTCCGTGACCGCCGGCCTATTCCGAGCCCTTTTTCTCGAGGGCGGTGATAAACGGCTTGAACAGGTCGATGGGCAACGGGAAGATGGTCGTGGTGTTGTTCTCGGCCGAGATTTCGTTTAAGGTCTGCAGGTACCGGAGCTGCAGGGTGACCGGGTTCCTGCTGATGATGTCGGCCGCCTCGGCCAGCTTGGCCGACGCCTGGAACTCGCCCTCGGCGGCGATGATCTTGCCCCGCCGCTCGCGCTCGGCCTCGGCCTGCTTGGCCATGGCCCGCTGCATCTCGACCGGGAGGTCGATATGCTTGACCTCGACCGTGGCCACCTTGATGCCCCAGGGGTCGGTGTGCTCGTCCAGGATATGTTGCAGGTCGGCGTTGATCTTGTCACGCTCGCTGAGCAGGTCGTCCAGTTCGACCTGGCCCAGGACGCTCCGGAGGGTGGTCTGGGACATCTGGGAGGTGGCGTAGAGGAAGTCCTCGACCTCGACCACGGCCTTGTTGGCGTCCATCACCCGGAAATAGACCACCGCGTTGACCTTGAGCGAGACGTTGTCCCGGGTGATGATGTCCTGAGGCGGCACGTCCATGGCCACCAGGCGCATCGAGATCCGCACCATCTTATCGATCATCGGGATCAGGATGATCAGGCCCGGGCCCTTGGCCCCGATGATCCGGCCCAGCCGGAAGACGACGCCCCGTTCATACTCGTTCAGGATCCGGATGGCCGAAGCCAGGAACAAAATGACCAGGACGACCACGGCGATGACGACGTAGAGTGCCATTGCAGACTCCTTTTATTTTCGGTGACCCGGCTCGGCCACCGACTGGTTGTCAAACGTTGCCATGGATCAGGCCGGCCGATCGTCGGTGTCCACGGTCAGCACCAGGTCCTCGACGGCCCTGACCCGGACCCTGTCTCCCACGCGCAGGCTCTTGTCGGACACGGCCTTCCACAACTCGCCGTGGACCAGGACCCTGCCCTCGGCCCCGGGGACGATGTCGGTCTTGACCACCCCGGCCAGTCCGATCATGCCCGCGTACCCGGTCATGGCCCGGCGCCGGTGGGCCCGAACCACCAGGTAGGTGCAGGCCACGAAGAAACCGGACACCAAGACCACCGTCGGGATCAGCACCGACAGGGATATGCCCACCAACTGCCCCGGCTCTTCGAACAAGAAGATCGAGCCCAGCACCAGACTGATCACCCCGCCCACGGACAGCATCCCGTAGCTGGTGATCTTGATCTCGGCCAAAAACAGGATCATCGCCAGTCCGATCAGGGCCAGCCCGGCCCAGTTGACGCTCAAGGTCTGCATGGCGAACAGGGCCAGGATCAGACTGATGCCGCCGACCACCCCGGGAAAGACGGCGCCGGGGTTGGTGAACTCGAAGTAGAGTCCCATGATGCCGATGGTGAGCAGGATGTAGGCCAGGTTGGGATTGGCCACCAGTTCCAGGATATCGTCCCGCCAGCTCTTGGCGTACTCGACCAGCCTGGCCCCTTTAGTGTCGAGGGTCACCGCCGCGCCGGCGACCTTGACCTTGTGGCCGTGGATCTTATTGAGCAGTTGCCGGAGGTCATCGGCCACGTAGTCCACGACCTCGAGTTCGAGGGCCTTGGTGGCGGTGATGCTCTTGGCCTTACGCACCGCCTGTTCGGCCCAATCGATGGCCTTCTTGCGCCGCCCCTCGGCCAGGCTCCGGGCGTAGGAGGCCAGGTGGTTGAAGGCCTTGGCCTTCATGGTCTCGCCCATCTTCTTGCCCAGGGTGACCGGCGAGGCGGCGCCGATGGTCGTGTTGGGGGCCATGGCCGCCACGTGGGCGGCCAGGACGATGAACACCCCGGCCGACACGGCGCCGGCGCCCCGGGGAGCGACGTAGACGACGACCGGCACCCGGGCGTTGCGGATGGCCTTGACCATGTCCTTCATCGAACTCACCAGGCCCCCGGGGGTGTCCAGCCGGATGACCATGGCGGCCATGTTCTGGTCCTCGGCCCGGCGAACGGCCCGGACCACGAACTGGGCCGACGCGGGGGACACGATCCCCTGGACGTTGACCAGCATCACCCGCGGCGCGGCCGCGGCCCGGGCCGCGGCCGACGGATCGTCGCCCGTCACCGCGCCGATGACCACCGCCGCCGCCAGGCAGGCCAGCCAGATGAACACCCGGTACTTCATGACTTCAGCCCGATTCGGTCCATGACCAGTTGGACGTCGTGCCAGACCTCTTTTTTCTTGGCGGCGTTACGCAGGAGGAACGCCGGGTGAAAGGTGGGCATGACGTCCACTGTCCGGCCGTCGGGCAATGCCAGCCGATGCCAGTGTCCCCGCAGCCGGGTGATGCCCGTCTCGGTCCGCAGCAGGGTCCGGGTCGGCACGTTGCCCAGGGTGATGACCGCCCGGGGGACGATAGCCATGAGTTGCCGCATCAGGAAGGGCAGGCAGGTGGCGATCTCGTCCGGCCTGGGGTCGCGGTTGCCCGGGGGCCGGCACTTGACGATATTGGCGATGTAGACCCGGGAACGATCCAAGGTCATGGCGGCGATGATCTTGGTCAACAACTCGCCGGCCCGGCCGACGAAGGGCCGTCCCTGGACGTCCTCCTCGAAGCCGGGTCCCTCGCCGACCAACACCAGGTCGGCCGTGGCGCTCCCCTCGCCGAAGACCAGGTTGGTTCGCCCCTCGGCCAGGGCGCAGCGTTGACAATCGCCCAGCTCGGCCCGGATGGCGGTCAGGTCCTCGGCCGTGGGGGCGAACAGACCATCGAGCAGACCCGAGGTCCGTTCGGAGATCTCGACCCGGCCGAAGGGCTGAGTGCGATAGAACTCGAGGTAGTCGGCCAGAAGACCCACCACCCGGGCGGCGGCCTGGCGCGATGTGGGCTGATCCATGCTCAAATTCTAAACCCCGCCTCCCCGACCGTCAACCGCCGGCAATCAATCCGGCAATAGCCGCATGACTCGGTCGAACACCTCGAGGGCCACCTCGGCCTTGGGCATGAGCGGCAGTTTTTCGGCCTCTCCGTGGGGATGAACCAGGATGACCTGGTTGGTCTCGGTGGCGAAACCGACCCCGGGCAAGGCGACGTTGTTGGCCACGACCAGGTCCAGATTCTTGCGCTCGAGCTTGGACCGGGCCTCGGGCACCAGTTTTTCCGTCTCCGCGGCGAACCCGACCAGGATCTGTCCCGGAGGCTTGCGGGCGCCCAGTTCGGCCAGGATGTCGAGGGTCGAGGTCAGGTCGATGCCGCTCAGGTTGGCGGTGGCCTTCTTAATTTTTTGTTCCCGGACCCGGGCCGGGGTGTAGTCGGCCACGGCCGCATTCATGACGATGAGGTCCATGTCCGGCGCCCGGGCCGTCACCTGGCGGTGCATGTCCGTTGCCGAGACGACCCGGACGGTCTCGACGCCCCAGGGCGGCTCGATCTCGGTCGGCCCCAGGACCAGGGTCACGGTGCCGCCCCGCCGCCGGGCCTCACGGGCCAGGGCGACGCCCATGCGTCCGGTGGACCGGTTGGACAGGAATCGGACCGGGTCGACCGCCTCCCGGGTCGGCCCGGCGGTGACCAGGATTTTGCGGCCCGCCAGGTCCGCCGGACCGAGGACAGCGGCCAGGGCCTCGGCGATCACCGCCGGCTCGACCATCCGGCCCGGGCCGAAGTCGCCGCAGGCCATAGGCCCCTCGTCCGGTCCGAGGACGGTCACGCCCCTGGCCCGCAGCCGGGACAGGTTCTCGCCCACCGTGGCGTGACGGTACATGTTGACGTTCATGGCCGGGCAGACGACCACCGGCGCGGTGACGACCAGCATCAGGGTGCTCAACAGGTCGTCGGCGATCCCGGTCGCCGCCTTGGCCAGGAAATTGGCCGTGGCCGGGGCGACCACCGCCGCCTCGGCCCACTGCCCCAACTCGATGTGGCCCATGCCCCGCGCGGGCGCCTCGTCAAACAGATCGGTCGAGACCGGCTGCCCGGACAGGGCCTGGAAGGTCAGCGGGCTGACGAACGCTCTGGCCGCGGCGGTCATGACGAGACGCACCTCGGCCCCGGCCTGGGCCAGGCGGCTGGTCAGGTCGGCGCTCTTGTAGGCGGCGATACCACCCGTCACGCCGAGCAGCACCCGACGATTTTTCAGGCCGACGCTCACCGGGACGGCACCACCCAGATCTCGGCCGTCGTCGTCCACGAACTCTCGACGATCGACCAGACGCAAGTCCGCCCCGCCTTGTAGAACATCAGGATCACTCGGGGATATTTGTGCGAAAACTTGAGCTTCCAGTTGTCCTTGGCCATGGCGTCCTTGACAAAGGCCACCAGCGAGTTGACCTTGACCCGGCCCGAGACCGTAAGCACGCCCGCCTTGAAACCCGAGGCCTCGAAGATCAGGGACCGATCCTTCTCCAGCGACATCTGGCCCGGAATCTGGATGTCGTTGAAGTCGTAGTAACGGGGCGGCTTGGGCCGTTTCTTTCCGGTGCCGAACATGGTCGTGCATCCGGCCAGCAACAGGCCCAGGCTCACAATAACCACCAGACCCACCTTGGCTCGGTTCATGGGATCCTCCTTGCTCCACCAACCCGGTGACCGTGCGTTTCATCGGCCGCCGGGAAAAATCCACTACCTGTTGCCAGATTATACCCCCGGGCCGGGCCGGGGCTCAAGCAAAACTCCGCCGGAGGGGCCGGTTGGTCAGGGCCGGGCCGTCACGGCGGAGACCACCCCGTGGCAGCGGCAGGCCGTGGCCACCAGGCCCGAACCGGTCAGTTGACCGGCGCGATCGAGCACGTCCAGCATCTCGGCCGGCCCCAGGCCGCCCAGGCCGGGCCCCAGTTGCCTCGATACCACCACCAGGACGGGCCGGTCGTCTTGGTCCAGGGCCGCGATCCGCTCGAACAGCGGCACCCCCCGGGGCCGGCCGGTGACGGGGCATTGGTCTCGCGGTTCCGGACAGTCATCAGGGCAGGTGAAGTCGGCCAGGCTGACGTAGACCTCGCCCTGCCCTCCCCGACCGACGACCGGCAAGCGGGCCGCGTCGCCCTCGGGCACCGGGACCGTTCTCAGCCGATCAGGACCCAGCCTGGCCACGAGCCATTCGGCCAGCAAATGGCGCGGCAAGGCCGGAATGATTCGGCGAGGGGTCCTGGCCGGGCTTAGATTGTCCGCCAGCCAGATCACGCCGTCGGCGGTGATGACCTGCACGTCGGGAGGGGCAGGGACGATCTTGGGCGCCGGATCGACCAGGGTCAGCCGGTGGCCGGATAGTCTTGAGACGGCCCGACGGCCGACGCGCCCCCCGCCGATGATCCAGTATTCAGCCAATGCTCAGCCCGGGTAATTTGTCATGGGGATGTCAACCTCGGCTGATGTTGCTCCTCCGGCCCGGCACGCCACGGCTGAACGCGGACGAACAAGAAACGACCTTACAGATCGACCGCAGTCAGTGATTCCATCTGGCGGAGGACGTAGTCGCGCACCTCCCCCGGGGCGGGCAACTCGCCGAGGGTTTCAAGCAGGTCCCGGCGCGGGGCGCCGCACGGACAGGGAGTCGGCGCCGCGGTGAACAGGGTGACCTCCCGGTGACCACATTCAGGGCAAACCAGCAGACTCTTGGACCCCGAGCGCTGGCCCCGCTTGGCCACGGGCCGGCCGTCCACCTCGATGACGTCCATGGAGAAATCGACCACCCGGGCGGCGCTGACGGCCGTGCCCACGCCGTAGGCGTCGGCGACGTGGTTGATGGCCGCAATGCCGCGCTCGTCCAGTCCGCCGCTGACGAACAACTTGACCCGGCCGAAACCGGCCTGGTCCAACTCCCAGCGGACCTCGTCGAGCAACTCGGCCATGTTGCCCCGACGCGACCCGGGCGTGTCCAGCCGGACGGCGTACAGGTCGTCGCCCAGGGCCTCGGCGACGCGCAAGGCCTCGAATTTCTCGTCCTGAAGGGTGTCGATCAGGATGACCCGTTTGACGGAGGGGTCGATGGCCTCATGGAAGGCCCGGGCCGCCTCGACCGTGTCGCCGATGATCAGAACCAGGGCGTGAGGCATGGTGCCGGTCGGTTCGATGCCCGCCAGGTCGGCGCCCAGGCCCACGGCCACTCCGTCGCACCCGCCGATGTAGGCGTTGCGTTCGACCATGGGGGCGATGGCCGGATGCAGACGCCGGGCCCCGAAACTGATCACCGGTTTGGGCCAGGCGGCCAGCTTGCACCGGGCGGCCATGGTCGCCACGCCGCTGGCCTGGCAAATAAGGCCCAACATGGTGGTCTCGAAGCCGCCGAACCGGCGGTAACGGCCCTCGATCTCGAGCACCGGCTCCCAGGGGTGGAAGAGGGTCCCCTCGGGCAGGACCCTGACCTTGACGTCCAGCCCGCCCAGGAGTTCGGCCAACTCCTCGACCCCGGCCAGAATCGCCCACGGCCAGGGCAGGCCCTTGGCGATGAACTCGGCCTTGACCACCGGGTCACGACCGACGTGTTCGAGCACCGTCATGGTCCGGCGGTAGTAGACGTC
>JAHJDS010000218.1 GCA_018812395.1 Pseudomonadota bacterium | reverse complement strand
TGGAACTGATCCGCGCCGCCGGCGGCGTGGCCGAACGATTCCGGGCCGACGTGACCCGGGAGGCCGACACCCTGGCCATGGCCGCGGCGACGCTGGACGCCTTCGGCCGGATCGACGTCCTGGTCAACAACGCCGCGGTCTACGACGGCCTGACCCGCCGGCCCTTCACCGAGATCGACATCGACGAATGGGACCTGGTCATGGCGGTCAACGTCAAGGGGGCCTTTTTGGCGACCCGGGCGGTGTTCCCCCCGATGAGGGATCAGGGCTACGGCAAGATCGTCAACCTGTCCTCCGAGGTCTTCTTCACCGGCTCCCACGGCTTCGCCCACTACGTCGCCTCCAAGGGCGGGATCATCGGGTTGACCCGGGCCCTGGCCGTGGAACTCGGTCCCCATCACATCCGCATCAACTGCGTCGCCCCCGGCTTCACCGACACCGAGGCCAGCCGGCAACTGGCCGACGTGAACAAGTACGACACCTCGAGAACGCCCCTGCGGCGACTGGAGAGACCGGAGGACCTGAGCGGGGCGGTCTTGTTCCTGGCCGGGCCCGACAGCGACTTCATCACCGGCCAGACCCTGTTGGTCGATGGAGGACGGGCCATGCACTGACCGTAAAACTACCCCGCACGGCGGGCGGTGTTTCCCCTGAACTACCCGGTCCACGTGACGATTCACGGCGGCCGGCCGGACGTCTTTCGGTATCCCCGGCTGAGTCGCGGTTCTTTCGAACGCACCCTCAATCGCACCACCACCGCCCGAAGGCGTTCGTGGTTCACCATAGATCGGGGCCGGCCGTTGGGTTGCCCCGGTGTTCCAAACAATTGCGGAGAAAAGGGGGGTCAGATGAAAGTTTACGACGTGGTACCCGGACTGGAGTTCGATGCGGAACGGGATTTGGCTCAGTCGCCGGCCTGGTTCCTGGACGCCACCCATTCAGTCCCGCCGTGGACGCCCATGTTCGGCTGGTTCTGGATCAACTTCTGCCGGCACGGCATGCAGTACGGGGCCGAGAAAATGAGCCTGCCCACGGTCAAGGGCTGGGACTGGCGCTTTTTGAACGGCGGCGGTTACCTGACTCTGCTCCTGGTCACCGACGACGCCGAAAAAAAGGCCCGGCAAGAAAAATTTCGCCAGGCGATCATGCCCTTCATCCAAGACTACGACGGCCTGTGGGGCGGGTTCGTCAAGGAGATTCTGGGGCGCTACGACCAGATCAAGGCGGTGGATATGGACGCCGCCAGTAACATCGAGCTGTTGGCGGCCTTCGAGGAGACCATCAACACCTGCCGGCGGATGTGGGAGATCCACATGTACATGATGTACGGCACCTACACCGCCTACATCCTGTTCGAAAACATGTGCCGCGACCTGGCCGGCATCGACGACACCGCGCCGTTGTTTCACAACCTGGTCTCCGGGTTCGACAACAAGGTCTTCCAGGTCGACCGCCGGTTGTGGGAGTTCTCCCGGCGGGCCGAGGCCGACGGCCTGGTCGACATCTTTAAAAAGAACGAGCCCAAGGGCCTCAGGGCCGCCCTGGAGGCCGATGACAAGGGCCGGGCCTTCATGGCCGACTTCATGGCCTTTTTGAGTGAGGACGGCTGGCGGATGCAGCGGATGAGCGAGATGAACCTGCCGACCTGGTACGAGGACCCCACGCCGGCCCTGGGCAACGTCAAGCAGTTCCTCCTGAAGGGCGGCCAGTTCAACCTCGACGCCGAACGCGACAAGATCACCCAGGCCAGGCTGGCGGCCGAGAAGGAGGTTTTGGGCAAGGTGCCCCAGGAGCAGCGGGGCTGGTTCGAGCAGCTGATGCGCCTGGCCCAGAAGAGCGGCGTCTTCTCCGAGGAGCACGACCACTACCTCGACCTCTACACCCACGCCGTAATGCGCTACAGCGCCCTGGGCCTGGGTCGACGCTTCGCCCAACTGGGGGCCATCGACGATGCCGAGGACATCTTCTTCATCATCCCCGACGAGGTTCGCCGGGCCGGTATCAACCCCGACCAGTTCGACCTGCGCTACATCGTCGACCGCCGCAAGGCCGAGTGGGCCGCGTGGCAAAAAGAGCCCAACCCGCCGGCCATCCTGGCCGAGGGGTTCGACATGGACCAGGCCATGGGCGTCCTGGTCCAGTCCATGGACCCCATCGCCCTCAAGGTCGTCGTCGGCGCCATGCCCCAGGTCAGGCCCGAACTCAAGGCCGACCTGTACGGCACCTGCGGTTCGCCCGGCCTGGCCGAAGGCCCCGCCCGGGTGATACTGACCGAGGACGAACTCCACCTCGTCCAGGAAGGCGACATCCTGGTGGCCGCCAGCACCTCGCCAAGCTGGACACCGGTCTTCTCCATGATCAAAGGCGTAATAGTCGACCGAGGCGCCAGCCTGTCTCACGCCGCCATCGTCGGACGGGAGTACGGCATTCCCGTGGTCATGAACGTGTTCGAAGGCACCGCCAAGATAAAATCCGGACAAAGGATTAAAC
>JAHJDS010000217.1 GCA_018812395.1 Pseudomonadota bacterium | reverse complement strand
CGAAATCATCCAGCCCCACCCGGACGCGACCGCCGTACTCGACTCGGGCCCAGGCGTGGCCCCGATGAAAATAGTGGTCCGGGGCCAGGGCGAAGCCGGCCACGTTGTACGATGGAATCCGGCCGTGGTTATGGTCCAGGATCGGGTCCATCAATTGCTCGTCAAAGGGACACGAGGCGCAGTCGAAACCCCGGGAGCACATCTTGTAGGGCACCCGCCCGGAGATCATGTGCCGGCACTTCTTCTCCTCCGGGGCCAGCCGGCCCCAGGCCGGGAGGTCCAGGAACCAGGCGTAGGGCTTGTCGCTGGACATGGTCAGCCGACCCTGGTCGCGGTCTTCCCGGATTTTCTGGTCCAGGGGGCAACTCAGGCAGTCAAAGGCGTTCAGGCACTGGACGGGCTTGACCAGGCCGGCCTTGGCCCAGATGCACAGGTCTTGATTCAGACCGAAAACGACCGGTCGGCCGCTCTTCTTGGTGGTCTGCTCGGGGCGATCCATGGGTCACCTCCTCGAAGCTGGGTTTTGAGGGTGATTCGAGGTGCAGGGTTCGAGCCAAGGTGGCCCGGGGGCTGATTATTTTGGCAACTTATTGTAATTAATAGGTATATTGGTCGTCCGGCCGCCCGCCGGCCAGCGTAGCATTTCGCCCTGGCGCGGCAAAACGCCACGATGCGTCGGGATGGACTCGTTATATTTATCGTAAATTAAATATGATAGCCCGACTGCGGCACTGTGGAGACGACCGCGGCATTCTGCCACATCGTCTTTTCGGGCCCGACATAGATGCAAATAGCGACACCTTGGCCCCGGCCCAAGGCCTCCCGATCAGACCTCGCAATAACGGGGCGCCACCCGCTTGCGCCCGGCGCAGCGCGCGTAATTCTCGGCCGGATGACCCACCACCACCACGGCGTAGACCGCCTCCTCGTCCGGGACGCCGATGGCGCGCTTGATGGACCGGTCGTTCTTCATGGCCGCCACGGCGTAACCGATCAGGCAGGTGCCCAGGCCCAGGGCGTGGGCGGCCAGGAGGATGTTCTGGGCGGCCAGCAGGGCGTCCTCCATGGGGCAGCTGGCCCCGGGCCGAGCCCCGATGACGATCAGGGCCGGCGCGCCGTGAAACAGGAGATCGCGGCCCGTTTCCTCGTACTCCCTAAGCCCTTCCTCCACGGACTGGTAGTAGTCCTGAAAGTAGGCCTCGAGATCGCCCTTGCCGATGAGCTTGAACAGCCGCCGCACCCAGGCCCGCTCGGCCAGGCGATGGAGGCGCCGGAAGAATTCGGCGATGGCGGCCCCCAGGGCCTCGACCGCGGGCCGGTCGGGCAGGATGGTGAAGGTCCACAACTGGCTGTTGGTCCCCGAGGGGGCGGTGGTGCCGATCTTGACCAGGTCCTCGAGCGCGGCCCGGTCCACCGGCTCGGCCGTGAAGTTGCGGCACGAGCGCCGGGAGCGCATCAGCCGGACGAGTTGTCCGGTGTCGAACTCGCCGTGGGGCAGCCAGGCGGGGTCCAGGTCAAAGGTGGCGAACGTGGTCTGAGCCGGGTCCAGGACCGTCACCTCGACGGCCTCGGTCGGGCACACGGCCGCGCAGTGACCGCAGGCGAGCGACGCCTCGCCGCTGACCTTCGCCTTTTCCCCGTCGAGGCTGATGGTGTCGTTGGGACACACCGCCAGGCACTCGCCGCAGCCGATGCACTTGTCCGGATCGATGATGGTGTGGACCGTCGTGTCGCGCATGGGGACCTCCCTGGATTACGGGCACCAATTGTGCCCCATTTCCCCGGCCCGGGCAAGCGGGCGGCGGTTTTTTTCGGACAAAAAAGAGGGGGCCCGGACCCGGACCGGGGATTGTGGCATAATCGTCTTGGACCAAAAGTCATGTCGCCCTGGCCGGCCCCTGAGGAGAGAAAGATGCCCCTCGCCTTCGAGTCCACAAGCCACGGCCCCGTCGCCTTCGGCTTCTTCAACATCGACCTTGACCTGCTGCTCCTTCAAAACCTCTTCTTCTGGGCCGAGGACTTCTGCCGAGCCGTGATCGAGCTGAACGGCTCGCCGCCGGCCGGGGACTTCGCCTCCCGCCTCGGCGGCTCGGAGGATGAATGGGCATTGGCGGGACTCCTGCATGACCT
>JAHJDS010000216.1 GCA_018812395.1 Pseudomonadota bacterium | reverse complement strand
GGGCGATAACTGGGAACGCAAGGAACAGGAGAGGCTGCTCAAGAGATTCAAGAAGCCCATGGACGAGGACGGGCTCAGCCTGTTGATCGTCTGCGACATGTTGCTCACCGGCTTTGACGCGCCAATCGAACAGGCCATGTATCTGGACAAGCCGCTCAAGGAGCACAACCTGCTCCAGGCCATTGCCAGGGTGAACCGACCCTATAAGGAGAAGAACCACGGGCTGATCATCGACTACTACGGTGTTTCTGCCTTCCTGAAGCAGGCCCTGGCGGTCTTCAGCAAAAGGGATGTGCAGGGTGCGCTTACCCCACTGACCGACGAACTGCCCAGGCTGCAGTCCAGGCACAGGGCGGCCATGAGGTTCTTCGAGGGCGTGAACAGAAAGGATCTGGACGCCTGCGTGTCTGTGCTTGAGCCCGAGGATGTGCGGCTCAAGTTTGACGTAGCCTTCCGGCGGTTCGCCGAGAGCATGGACATGGTCATGCCCGACCCGGCGGCCAACCCCTACCGGGAAGACCTGAAGTTCCTGGGCATGGTCAGGAACGCGGCCCGGAACCGATTCAGGGACGAGAATATCAACCTGGCCGGGTGCGGGGAGAAGGTCAGGAAGCTGATTAACGAGCACATCAGGGCCTCGGGCGTGGACCCGCTCCACAAGCCGGTCTCCATCCTGGAAAAGGATTTCGAGAAGACCATTGATGACATCAGGTCGGACGAGGCCAAGGCCAGCGAGATGGAGCATGCTATCCGACACGAGATCAGGGTAAGGATCGATGAGAACCCTGTCTTCTACTCATCCCTCAAGGAGCGCCTGGAAGAGATCATCAAGGACAGGAAGAAGGAGCGGATGGCTCTGTCCCTGGCCATCGAGGAGTACGGCAAGATAATTACCGAGATTCGGGGCCTCAGCAAGAAGGCCAGGAGCCTGGGCCTCAATGAGACAGAATATGCCTTCTACGAGCTCCTGAAAGTGGAGTTGAAAGCCAAGAAGAAGGCGGGCAAGGAAGGGAAGGCCGGCAAGCCACGAGAAGGGGAAGAGAAGAACGGCTTTGCCGCCTTGGCCAAGGAATTGGTCAGCATGCTCGGCGACCTGGCAGTGGTTGACTGGAAGACCAGGGACGATGTCCAGAGGCAGATGAGGAGCCGGATCAAGCGGAAGCTGAAATCATTTGGCTGCGACAAGGACAAGCTGGACAAGGTGACCGCCAGGGTGATGGAACTGGCAAAGGTCAGGCTATAGGGTGATTGAATGCCATCGGTGAAACTCGGCAAGTCGGTATTCGAGTACGGCCTCAGGGTGGGCCGGTCGGAGAAAACCGTAGGCATAGCCCTGGACCCCGAGGACGGCCTGCTGGTTACAGCGCCCGAAGGCTTGGGCCTGGAAGAGATCGAGAAGATACTCCTGAAAAGGGCTCCCTGGATCATCGAGAAGCAGGAGCACCTGGCCCGGATAGCCAAGAGGCCCCAGCCCCTGGAATTCCTGAGCGGGGAGAAACTGGCTTACCTGGGAAGGCGGTACAGGCTGAAGGTCCGCAAGGACGGGTTCGGTGACCATGCAAGAGCCAGGTTCCGAGACGGCATGTTTCAGGTTTCCGTGCCCCCCGGACTGGAGGAGGGCCGGCGCAGGGAGTTGGTCAGGTCCGCCCTGAAGACCTGGCATTTGGACAAGGCCAGGCAGCGGATTCCGGAAAGGGTCCGGTTGCATGCCCCCAAGGTGGGCGTGGAGCCCAGGGATATTCTCATCAGGAACCAGGTGAAGAGGTGGGGGTCCTGCACCTCATCGGGGAAGCTCCTCTACAACTGGAAGATCATCATGGCCCCCATGTCCGTGGTTGACTACGTGGTGGTCCACGAGCTCTGCCACCTCAGGGAGCCCTACCATAACAACAAGTTCTGGCGGCTGCTAGGCTCTGTCATCCCCAACTACGATCAGAGGAAGGACTGGCTCCTGGTCAACGGGCCGACGTTAACCTTTTAAGAACAGGACCCAACTAATTGGTAGTGGTTTCATGGAAGGAGGTTTGGGGCGCAAGGGCGAGACGTTTCTTGAATGCCCTTTCTGCAAGAAGGGACAGGTTAGGGTTTTCCACAAGGAGGGCTACCTGCAGCCCAAGGTATCCAGGATCTCCGCCGGGTCAAAGGTGACCTACCACCGGGTACCGGACAAATACCGGGTTCTGGAGGACTGCCCCAAATGCGGCCGGACTAAAAAGGACATCCAGCAGGTGTTTGACGGGAAGTACGTGGACACTGCCCGGATGAAAAAGAGAGTCGAGCACCTGAAACGGCAGGGGATACCTACCAGGCTTACTTTCTAAGTGTTGGGTGCGGCGGTGGAAACAGTATTCATTGATGAATGTGGGTATACAGGTGAGGACCTGTTGAATTCCGATCAACCGGTGTTGGTTCTGGCTAGTCTGAAATTGTCAGAGGACGCCTGTAAAGACTACAAGCAGAGGTATTTTTCTAGAATCCGTGCTGCCGAATTGAAACATACAAGCTTGGCTAGAAGGTCAAGACAACAACAAATGGTAATTGATTTTATTTCCGGTCTGGCCGATCATAATTCGGCCGTAGACTTCTATATTGCACATAAAAAATATGTGCTTGTAACCAAAATCGTAGACTGGATGATTGAACCTCTTGCCTATAATAACGGCTACGACTTGTACCACCAAGGCACTAACATCACTCTGTCAAATGAATTCTACTGTGTCATACCTTCACTTATGAGCATGGATTTCTTTGACGATTTTCTTAGTAGATTTCAGTCTATGATGAGAAGACGTACAAGAAAATCGTATGACCAATTTTTTAAAATTGTCCTGGCGGATCAATATCCTGAGAAGGTGGATCACCTGTTCGACTATTTAAAATATTACCATTTGCGTGGCGGGTATAGGAGAATAAAGACCCTGCCAACTAAGGCTTTAGAAGTCTCTGATTCTTGCGCTTTCACAATGATGGGTTCATGGTCTGAAAAAAGTTCAGATGATCTTTGTCTGATTCATGACAATTCAAGGAATATGCTCGAAATGAGGAGCATCTGGGAGAAAATCTGGTCAGCCGATATTGAAGAGATGGAAGTCGGACATGATAGGAGAAGAATTAGGTTTCCATTGCGAATAGCCGAGACGAGGATTGAGGACTCCAAAGACTGGGCAGGCCTACAATTGGTGGACGTACTTGCGGGTGCTATGGTCCGTTGCCTGAGATGGATAGTTAACGGCCGGCCGGCTAATGACACATACGCGCAAGAACTTGCGGCGATCATTTTGAGTGCTTTTCCAGGACATAGCATGTGGCCCACACCCAGGGTAACACCAGAGGAGCTTGATACAACAGGGGAAGATGCGGGTGATGTCCTTGAGCTAATTACCTCACTATTAACGAAAGAGCCTCATTAAATTCTTAATCGATAGTAAGGTGCTAATCAACCACGGTTACTAGAAGGTCAATCCAAAAACTGTAGGATAGGCGGGTCCATTTCGGCGTCGTATTCCACTTCCCTACCCGTGGGGTCGCCCTCGTTCTCCAGGATCGCCAGGTGGTAGCGCCACTCGACAGGGAAGGAGAAAACCCGTACTTCACCCTGGCAGACGTAGTTGTACACGGATGAGACCCCTTCCGGGTAGATGGCCGTTATCACGCCTCGCATGGTATCACCTCCTCTTCTTGAAGATCGGCCCTCTTGGCCAGCAGGGTAACGTAGCCCTCAAGGCCGCCGATGGCCATGCGCTCGTAGCCGATGACCACCCTGTAGCCCTGGTCCATCAGGTCCAGGGCCTTGCTTCGGAAGGCCTCGGCCTGGTCGGCGGTCCGGACGAAGAAGTTGCTGAAGCCGTCTATTTCCTCGTATCCGGCATCCAGGGGTTCCGGGTTCCCGTAGCTGAAGAACATGCCGGGTATCTGGCCGGCCTCAAGCTTTTCCCGCTCCACGCCGTTCTCAAGGATGTGGCCCTCGTAGCACCTGAGGCATACCAGTTCGCCGTCCAGGTCCCTGTACTGGACCTGCCAGCCGTTCCTTGGGTTCTGCTGGCAGATCTCTCGGCCGCACGGGTCGCACCAGAAGTAGGCGAATGGCTCCTCGTAGAGGTAGATGTCGGCGCACTCCTCGCTGCAGAAGTGCTTTGGTACCTCCTCTTCCTGCCAGGGCGTTTCATAGACCCACCTGGTCTCTGACTTCCTGGCCGGCTTTTCGCCGCAGAGGTAGCAGTCCACCCCCACGAGGTCAGCCCTGTCCAGGAGGTAGTCGTGGATTCTGGTGGCCCTGGCCAGGGCCTTGGACTCGACTATGGATTCAAAGCCGGGCAGAGGCAGGGGTGACCGATCCAGGAGTCTTTTGTAGAGGGCCTCTACTGAAGGGACATCTGTCTCATCTATGCTAATCACTCCTGGTATGGTTCAAGGGAGAATCCGCGTTCCCTGAGCTCCTCGAATCCCTCTCGGGTAATCCTTGCCATGCCGATGCTCAGGTGGAAATCCCCCAGTTCGCCCTCCTGGCAGGCCTCGCTGTAGTTCCTGGCGAACCTGTAAAACCTCATGTGGGGCTCGCGGTATAGGTCCAGGGTATAGATTCCGTCGGATTCGTGATCATCGCCGTATTTCCATAGCTGCTTTTTCACCTCTTGCTCAATGTCCAGGATCTCGTGGAAGATGGGAAAGCCATAGCCGGAGTCGCTGACAACTATGTCACCGGCCCGGTATCTCAACTGCGCCGGCGTGATCCTGGCATCCGCTGCCTCACGGGCCTTGCGCTCGGCTTCCATCATTTCTTCCCAACTGTCGCAAAAGGTTACTTCTGTCATATGGCATCACCGGATTCCTTTAACAGCCACTCGTCGTCTTCTGCTTGGGGATCTACGTCGAGGTTGTCATAGTCCCTGACCGTGACCTTCAGGGGTACTGGCAGACTGTTTCTGGAGTAGACGTTCTGGACAACTCCGCCCTGCACCTCTACGACAACGGTGGGCATATCGTCTTCCATTGGCTCTTTGAAAGAGCCGTAGTTTTTCATCTTGGTCATCTGGCATCACTCGTCGAGTTCGACCTGATAAAGGTAGAACTCTGTCTTCGGATCACCGTGTTCGAGGGCATGCTGAAATTGCTGTATTGATCCGTAGTCTTCTGTCACCTTTGAACGGTACTCATCGTCGGCACGTTCAAGGTCTGTATAGACCTGGACATCGTCTATCGCTCCCTGGAAAAGGGAGACAAG
>JAHJDS010000215.1 GCA_018812395.1 Pseudomonadota bacterium | reverse complement strand
CGCCGGGCCTAGGTCCTTGAACCTCGTTGTTGACCGCGATTTCGGTCGCCGTGCCGGGCGGGGACAGCGCGGCCAGGGTTTTGATCAGGGACTTGGGGGCCCCGGGTTTCAATTGCCAGAGGATCAGAATCGGTCCGCCGCTCTCCAGGCCGGCGGCCAGTTCGACCTGGTCCAGATGTCGGCCGTGGCGCAGGAAAAACGACCCGGCCAGGGTCTCCCACAAAGCGGGCAGGACCGGGCGCAGGGCCGGCGCCAGCACGGGACAGTCGTCCAGGGGCACGAAGCGGCGGGAGGCCGGCTCGAAAAAACCGGGGCCCACGGCCCGGCCGCGGCGCTGGAGGTGAAGCCTGACCCGGTGGCGGTACCCGTCGACCCGGGGCGAGGAGATGACCGGCTCCGGGGCTCGGTCCGGTCCGAGCCAGCGGCGGGCCAGGGTGTTTTTAAAGGTCGTCTCGGCGGCGTAGGTCATGTGCCGCAGGTCGCAGCCGCCGCAGCGGCCGAATTTGGGACAGCCGGGCGCGACGCGGTCCGGCGAGGGCTCGACAACCGACACCACCTCGGCCCGGCCGTCCGGAGCGGGCGCGACGTCGACCAGTTCGCCGGGCAAGACCCCGGGCAGGGCGTGGGGCCGGCCGTCGATCTCGACCCGTCCCCGACCCGAGTCGGTCAGGCCCTCGGCCGCCCTCAGACGCATGGCCGCCTCCCCTTGCCGGCACCGGCGAGGAGGTATATTGTGAAGGCCATCATGAGTCCCTTTCTGAAATCGTCGGCGGCCCTGATCCTGGCCGGAGGCCTGTTTGTCGGGGCGACCCCGGCCCGGGCCGAGGTCTGGCGCACCGGTGACCGGGTCCTGGTCGAGATCAATCGTCTGAGGGTTCGGGCCGTGGTCGCGGCCGACGACCGAACCCGGGACCGCGGCCTGGGCGGGGTGACCCGTCTGCCGCCGGGCCGAGGCATGTTGTTCGTGTTCGGGCGTCCCCAGGAACTGGTCTTCTGGATGAAGGGGATGCTGATCGCCATTGACATCATTTTTATCCGTGCGGGCCGGGTGGTCAAACTGGTCGAGAACATCCGGCCGCCGACCATGGTCGGCCGCGTGCTGACCACCGGGCCGCCGGTTCGGGCCGACATGGTGCTCGAGGTGCGGGCCGGCGAGGCGAGGCGCCACGGCCTCGAGGTCGGCCACGGGGTCACCCTCAGCCCCCTGCCGGGCGGGCGCTGAGGGGCGACTCACTCGTCGTCCAACACCTGCCGGACCTTGTGGGCCAATTGTTCCGGGGTGAAGGGCTTGGCGATGAAGGCCGCTGACCGGTCCGGGCGGTCGCCCATTTCCTCGGTGGCGTAGCCCGACATGTAGATGACCTGGACCTCCGGGTGCCGGTCCTTGATTATCCGCGCCAGTTCCGGTCCGCTCATTTTGGGCATGACCACGTCGGTCAAGAGCAGTGCCGGGCGCGGGCCGGTCCGGACGATTTCCAGGGCCTCCTCACCACCCGCGGCCTCGATCACCTCATAGCCGAACAGGGTCAGCACCTGGAGGGCATAGTCCCGGACCATTTCCTCGTCCTCGACGAGAAGCACCCTCTCCGTGCCCCGGGCGTGGAGGTCCGGTCGCGGCTCGGCCTCGACGACCCGGGTGTCCTCGGCCACCGGCGGCAGCAGGATCTGGAACACGGTCCCCTGCCCGGGCCGGCTGTCCACCAGGAGGTGCCCCCCGCTTTGCCGGACAATGCCGTAGACTCCTGCCAGGCCCAGGCCGGTGCCCTTGCCCGGCTCCTTGGTGGTGAAAAACGGGTCGAACAGACGAGACCTGGTCTCGTCGTCCATACCGACGCCCGTGTCGCGGACGGTCAGGGAGACGTACGATCCGGGCTTGACGGCGGTCTGTTGGGCGACACCGGCCTCGGCGATGGTCAGATTGGCGGTGTGGATCACCAGGCGGCCGCCGCCCGGCATGGCGTCCCGGGCGTTCACCGCCAGGTTGACGATCACCTGTTCGATCTGGCCGGGGTCGGCCCTGACGTTGGCCAGGTCCGGGGCCAGGTCGATGACCAGTTCGATATGTTCACCGATCAGCCGGGTGAGCATCTCCTCGATACCGGTCACCGCCTGATTGAGATTGAGCACCCGGGGCTCCAGCATTTGCTGTCGGCTGAAGGCCAGCAGTTGCCCGGTCAGGGCGGCCGCCCGCTCGCCGGCCCGCCGCACCGCCTCGAGATCGCCGCGCAGGGGGGAATCGGGACCGAGGCGGGTCAAGGCCAGCTCGCTGTGCCCCGAGATGACCGCCAGGAGGTTGTTGAAATCGTGGGCCACGCCGCCGGCCAGACGGCCGATGGCCTCCATTTTCTGGGCCTGTCTGAGCTGGGCCTCGAGCTGCATTCGTTCGGTCAGGTCGATGGCCGTCACGATCAGCACCGGACGGTCGCTCAATTCAATGGGGACCACGCTCAGGGCGCAGGGGACCCGGCTGCCGTCGCCCTTTTTACCCATGGTCTCGTACTCGGTCAGTCGCCCCTTGGACCGCAGTTCGGCCAGCATCTCCTCCCGGGACTCGGGCAGGGCGTACAGGATGTGGGCCGGTTGGTTCAGGACTTGGGCGGCCTGATAATCCCACACCCGCTCGAAGGCGACGTTCACGGCCAGGATGTGGCCCTCTTCCCGCCGGGCCAGAAGCAAGGGATAGGGGTGGAATCTGAACACCGCCTCGAACAGCTCCCGGGCCTGATCCAGTTCCCGGTGGTCGGCGGCGAGCCGGCACCTTTCGGTCACGTCCCGGACGGCGGCCAACAGATGGGGCCGGCCGTCGAGGCGGACGCCGTGACCGGTGAATTCGAGGTCAAAGGTCGAGCCGTCCCGGCGACGGCCCTGGGACTCGAAGCGGACCTCCTCGTCCGAGGAAATCCGGTCCAGGACCCGCTGGAGCCGGCGGCCGCCCTCGGCGTCCAAGAGGTCGGTGGCGCGGCACGATATCAACTCGTCCGGGAGGCGGCCGAAGGACTGGCCGGCCGCCCGGTTGGCCTCGACGACGCGCCCGGACTCGTCGATCACCACCAGGGCGGTGCCGGCGGCCTGGAACATGGTTCGGTAACGCCCATCACCCTGGCCAGTCGTCGAGCCGTCGGCCGGAGCGTCCCTTGAACCGGAGTGTTTCATCCCCCTGACCTTACCTGGGCGAACGTCCACCCCCGACCCGCACCGAGTCAAGGCCGTCCTTTAGCGACATCTATATGCCCATCATAATCGCTGGAGACTGTTTTTGATAGTATTTTTAATAAATTTTCGGGCCAAATACCTGTTCCGGCCTCCCCCACGGCCGGGATAGGGACTGGACAAGCCCGGCCGCGGGCCGTATGTTATATAGGCACGCCGACAGGGAGGGCGAGACATGATGAAACTGTATTTCATCGGCCATGGCGGCGAGGACTTCGACTACGCCGTGCGCGACCCGCGGGACGGCGCCGTCCGACAGGAATTGGCCGTTCCCCATAAGACCAAACGGCTGGCCTGGACCCCCTTCAAGGCCGGACCGGACTTCTTGGTCTGGGCCGAGGTGCCGCCGGACTTCGACGACCGGCAGGATTGGGAGCCTTCGGACAAGGGAGCCCGGCTGGACCTGTACGTGGCCGCGGCCGGCGTCGAAGGGGCCGAGGCCCAGGTGGCGGCCTTTCAGAAGTCGCGATAGACCGATTCCGGTTATCGGATCGCCGCCCGGCCGACCAACCGCCCGGCGGCGGTTTTTTGGCGATGGGGCCTGACGCGATCTCCACTCGTCAAAAAATTGACGATCCCTGGGGCCGCAACCACGATCTGGCGGAACCAACTGACCGGCCGCCAGGGCTTCAGGGGTCAAACGGAGTCCGGCCCCGGTCCGAATCGAGACCGATCCCGGGGGATGACCAGAAGAGGATCATGCCGGCGGCACCAGCTAAAACGTGAAAATACAGCAAGTTGGGCGATATAATCCGGGATGGATCACCTAATCGGGCATTACCCAGGACAGGGTCGACAGGAAACGATCCGACGTGGGGTCAGTGACATTGTAGAGCAGGATGAGCATCAGTCTGCCTCCGCCCCTGGCCTCCTGGACGCCAATGTAGTGCAAGTCAGCCGGGCTCAAATTATGGCGAAGAGATATATTTTCTCGACCTTTCCTGATCTGGTCGGCACTGACTGCGTTCATTTACTTCCTCCGTGTTCATTCGTGCCGCCCTATGCACAAGCAAAACCCGGGCCAATCTTGATTTGTCCCCGGGTGAGGGCCGATGGCGCCCCAAATCGCCCCCTTAAGGCCGTCCGCCGGGTGGGCCGGGGCCGGGGCGGGCCCTTCAGGGTGAACTTACTTGCCCGGTGGTGTGAATCAATTTTCCCGAGGCCGCTGGGAGCCGGAATCGGATGATCACTCTTCATCAGGTGGATAAATTCTACGGCCGCCACGACGTGTTGCATGAGGCCGATTTTTTCCTGGGGCCCGGGGAAAAGGTCGGCCTGATCGGCCCCAACGGGGCCGGAAAAACGACCCTCATCCGCCTCATCCTGGGGGAGGTGACTCCGGATCGGGGCGAGGTGTTCCGGCCCAAGGACCTGCGGCTCGGTTACCTGCCCCAGGACCTGCTCACCTTCGCCGGCCGAACGGTGCTGGGTCTGGTGCTGGACGCGGCTGAGGAGATCAGGCGACTCGAGGCCGAGCTGGCGGCGGTGGAAAAGGAACTGAATCAAACCGACGATCGAGAGCGGTTGACCGAGCTGGCCGGACGGCAAGGCCATCTGCAAAGCGTCTTCGAGCATCTGGGCGGGTATGATCTGGACAGCCGGGCCCGGAAGCTCCTCGAGGGTCTCGGGTTTTCGCCCCGAGACCTCGACCGCCCCGTCGAGGAGTTGTCCGGCGGGTGGATCATGCGGGCCGCCCTGGCCCGGCTGCTCCTGTCCCGGCCCGACGTCCTGCTCCTGGACGAGCCGACCAACTATCTGGACCTCGATTCCATCCTCTGGCTGGAGGCCACGCTCAAGGCCTCGGACTTCTCGCTGCTGTTGATCTCCCACGACCGGACCTTCCTCAACAACGTGGTCGAGCGGATCGTGGAGATCGACCACGGCCGGCTGTACTCCTATCCGGGCGGCTATGACCAGTACGAACGGCAAAAGGCGGAACGAATCAAGAGTCAGGCCTCGGCCTACGAGACCCAGCAGGAAAAGATCCGTCAAATACAGCGGTTCATCGACCGCAACCGGACCCGCAAGGACCGGGCGGCCCAGGTCCAGGGCCGCCTCAAGATGCTGTCCAAGATGGAGCGGATCGATCCCCCCCAGACCGAGGCCCGGGAGTTCACCGTCCAGTTCCCGCCCGCGCCGCGCGCGCCCAAGGTCTTGGTCGAGGTGGAGGCGGTCCGGGTCGACTTCGGGGCCGAGCCGGTTTACCACCGGCTCGATTTCCAGTTGGTCCGCGGCGATCGGCTGGCCTTCCTGGGGCCAAACGGCCACGGCAAGACCACCCTGATGAGGCTGTTGGCCGGAAAACTGCGGCCCACCGCCGGCTCGGTCCGGATCGCGCCGGGGGTCCGGGCCGGCTATTTCGCCCAGCACCTGCTGGATCAGCTCCACCCGGATTTGACCGTGTTGGACGAACTGACGACCGTGGCCGGCGACCTGACCGTGGGCCGGCGGCGTCAGACCCTGGGCGGCTTCCTGTTCTCCGGCGACGAGGTGGACAAGAAGGTCTCGGTGCTGTCCGGGGGCGAGAAAAGCCGGTTGGTGCTCTGTAAGCTCCTGGTGCAGAACCCCAACCTGCTGCTGCTCGACGAGCCGACCAACCATCTGGACATCGCCGCCCGTCGGGTCCTCGAATCGGCCCTGCTGGGGTTCGACGGCACCATCTGCCTGATCACCCACGACCGACGCCTGATCAACGCCGTGGCCCAAAAGGTGGTCGTGGTCGGCCAAGGCCGGGCCGCGGTCTACCCCGGCAACTTCGACGATTACCAGAACGTGTGGCTGCCCCGCCGCCGGCTGGGGGAGCCGTCCGGGACCGAGTTGTTCCGAGACCTGGCCCCGGCCCGGCCGGACCGGACCGGATCCGAGCCGACATCACCACCGCCCCCGCTGGTCAGAAAGACCAAGAAACAGAAACGGACCGAGGCCTTGGCCCGGCAAAAACGATACGAGACGACCCGCCCGTTGAGGCAACGGCTGGCCCGGTTGGAGAAACGGATCGACCAGACCGGCGCTCGGCTGGAACAGGTACAAGGCGAACTGGCCCGACCGGAAATCTACCAGGACCCGGGCCGGGCCAAGGAATACAACGAACGTTACAGCGCCCTAAAAAATGAGATCGATCGGCTGACCGAAGACTGGGAGCAAGGGGTGGTCGAGCTGGAGAAGCTCGAGGCCTCGTTGGGGACTGAGGCCTGAGGCCTTTGGGGTCCTATTTAGGGCGGCGCAGGGCCGCCAGCACGGCCCGGCACTTCTGGGGATCGAATATCTTGCGGCGGCAATATCGCCGGGCCATGGCCAGCGGCGTTTCGCCGTCGCGGTCCTTGAGGCGGG
>JAHJDS010000214.1 GCA_018812395.1 Pseudomonadota bacterium | reverse complement strand
TTTTTAGTATGCCCCTGGTTCGATGACGTTGCGTCCGGTCCTGGTGTCGCGCCCTGGAATCGGATCAGACCGTCTTTGGAAGTGCGGGAGATTGGGAGACCTTCAGAACGAACTCCTCCAGACTACCCAAGACCCCTTCTCGACTAACCACATCTTCCAGAATTCTCAGAAAAGCCTTGGCCGCGGGCGACAGAGAACTACCTTTCAGGAACCCGGCGCAGACCTCGAGCCACATCGGATAGCCCTTGATCGTGACGGCCTTCAATCTCCCATCGACCAGCTCCGGCGACACCGCCGCCCTGACCAAAAAGGATACCCCCTCGCCGTGCCGCACGAGCAATTTGATCATCTCCGCGTCACTTGATTCCATCATGATATTGGGTGAAAATTCACTTTCCGAGATGATATGGTTGATGAGTTTCCTGGTCCCGGACCCGGTTTCCTTCATTATCAGCGGGTCGTGTTCGATGTCCGGTAATGAGATTTCTCCTTTTGCGGCCAGGCGATGCTCGGGTGACACAATGAGCACGACTTCCTCGCGATATAGAGGCAGATAGCGGACCTCGGGGACGTCTTCGAATCGCGCCACGATCGCGATCTGGACCTGGAAATCAATCAATTTACGCAAGATGCCCCAAGAGCTGCCCTCATCCATTTTAACGTCGATTCCAGGGTAACATTTATGAAACGTGCTCAGCAGATGGGGCAGAAAATACCGGGCGTAGGTCTTGGCGGTGCCGACGTGAAACGAGCCTCGATTCAGATTCGTGATTCCGTCAATGACATCCTCAAGTGTTTTTTCAGAGTCGAAAATCTTTCGGGCATATTCAAAAATGATTTTTCCCTCCTCCGTAAGGAGAAGGTGTGATCCTCTTCTGACAAAGAGATTGAGACCGTAGTGATCCTCAAAGGATTTGACTTGCTTGGTGACCGCCGGCTGACTGACGAACAGCTCCTTGGCCGCGGCGCTGAAACTCATGGATTTGGCGGTCTGATAAAAGGCCCTCAATTGATTCAGATTTATCACGCCCGAAAGCCCTCGTGATCGGCCCTATGGCGACCGTGTCCCCAGCCACTCCTCGGCGCCCAGTCTCAAAATGGGGTGATCGTCGGGCAGCCGCCCCTGGGGTTCGGGGTTCCATTGCCCCTCGGTCTTGAGTTCGGCGATTCTGGCCTCGATCTCCCTCTCGTACCTGGCGGCCACCATCCGAAACGACCAACGGGAAAAGGTCGTGAACCGGCTCCAGGTGTTGTCGTGCATTCGATAGAGGTACAACAGCTTGTCGATCAGCCCGATCTTGCCGTGCAGAAAGAAGCGGACCATGAGTTCGTAGTCGTCGGCCAGCACCAAGTCCGGGTTGACGCCGCCCACCCGGTGGAGTTCGACGGCCCGCCAGGCCCGGACGTGATTGGGACAGACGGCCATCTGGCCGACGATCGGTCCCACCCCGAAGAGGTCGCCGTAGACGTCATAGGCCCGGGCCTCGAGGTATTCACGGCCCCGGTACTCCGTGGTCCGGTAGCGGCCCCGCTCCTGCCACTCGGGATAGCCGTAGGGGCGTCCGTCGGGCAGGAACTCGGCGAAGTTGGAGTGGACCATGCCCAGCGCGGGGTCGGCCTCGAAGGCCCGGATTACCTCTTCCAGGCAGACGTCGGTCAACAGATCGTCATGGTCCAGTTCGAGGAGGTATTCGCCCCGGCACAGCCCGGTGGCGTAGCGCTTGATGCGGCCGATGTTGGCCAGCCCGCCCCGATCGGGAAAAAACAGCCTGAGCCGCAGGTCGTCTCGGGCCCAGCCCCGGATCAGGTCCGGCGTCTCGTCCGCCGAGCCGTCGTCGACGACGACCCACTCCCAGTTGGGGTAGGTCTGGTCCCGGAGCGATTGATAGGTCTCGGCGATGAATCGGGCGGCGTTGTGGGTCGGGGTGAAGACCGAGACCAACGGCGCCGACCTGGCCGCGGCCGAGGGGTAGATGGTGAAGCTGAGATAGGTCTCGTGGATGGCCCGGTGCACCTCGGCCACGTCCGGTACGGCGTCGAAGTGGTACCATCGCCGCCGCCAGTCCAGGGGCAGGTCCAGGAAGGTCCGGGGCTTGGCCCCGACGGACACGAACAGGTGGTGATGCCGGCGGGCGATCAGCCGGCGGACGCCGCCGTCGGTCGAGGCGAAGGACAGGGCGACCGGGGGCAGGACGCCCGGCCCGTCGCCCTTGTCCACGCTGAGTTCCGCCCGGCAGCGGTGGATGAACTCGGCCGGTAGGTCCCCGCAGATCATGACCCGCAGCACGTCGCGCCTCCCATGCCCCCAGGTTAGCAGTTAACCGACCCGGGAGCAACCGGGGCCCGCCCCGGCCGGCGCCGCCGGGGGAGTGGCACAAAAGAGTTGCCCCGCCCGGCCCGGGCGTGATAAGGCCAAAGAGGCCATCAGGACGAGGAAAGCGATGCTGCGCAAGGCCCGGGTGACGGACGTCCCCCAGATCCACGACATCCTGACCCACTTCGGCGGGCTGGGGCTGCTGTTGCCCCGTTCCCGGCACGAGCTGTACGAGAGCATCCGGGACCACTTCGTCTGGCAGGAGGACGAGCGGGTGGTCGGCGTGTCCGGGATGCACGTCTGCTGGGAGGACCTGGCCGAGGTCCGGTCCCTGGCGGTCATCGAGGATTTCCAGGGCCGGTCAATGGGCCTGAAGCTGGTCAACGCCTGCCTCGAGGAGGCGGTGACCCTGGGTCTTTTCCGGATCTTCACCCTGAGCTACGTGCCCGAGTTTTTCACCCGGTTCGGTTTCGTCGAGGTCGACAAGTCGGTCCTGCCCCACCCGGTCTGGGCCGACTGCGTCAAGTGCGTCAAGTTCCCGGACTGCGGCGAGACGGCGATGATGCTCGAACTATGACCCCGGCCCGGCCGGGGCGGAGAAGGGCCATGGACCAGGCGCCCCAATTGCACCACCATTTGGCCGAGGACTGCGTCCGGCAGCGGGTCGATAATTTCGAGTTCTACACCCAATGGGCCGAGACCCTCTCGGCCACGGCCCGGGAGGGCCAAATCGAGGTCTTCAAGCGGTCCCGGACCGAGGGGACCGCGGTCCGGGTCATCCACCAGGGGCGGCTCGGTTTCTCGTACTTCTACGGCGACGGCCCGGAGGACGGCCGGCGGGCCGTGGAGGCGGCTGTGGCCTCGTCCGAGCACGCCGAGGCCGACGAGCACCTTAGCCTGGTCGAGCCGACCGAGACTCCCCGGATCGAGGGCCTCAAGGACGAATCCCTGGCCGGGATCGAGGTCGGGCGGAAGCGGGAGTTGGCCCTCGAACTGGAGCGGGCCGCGCTGGACTATGACCCCCGGGTCAAAAAGGCCCGGTCGGCCGAGTACTCCGAGAGCGTGGTCCAGGTGGCCTTGACCAACTCGGCCGGACTGGCGGATGGTTTCGAGCAGAGCGCCTGTTGGCTGCAACTGATGGTCATGGCCCGGGACGGCGACGAGCAGGACGTGGGCTGGGACTTCGACTTCTCGCGGCGCTTCGACGGCCTGGACGTCGAACTCGTGGCCCGGCGGGCGGCCAAGATGGCCTGCGATCAGTTGGGGGCCAAGGGCGTGCCCACGGGCAACTATCCGGTCCTGCTGGCCAATCACGTCGCCGCCGAGTTCGTGGCGGTGCTCTCGTCCTCCTTTCAGCTGGACAACGTCATCAAAGGGAAATCCCGCTTGGCCGACAAGGAGGGGACGAAAATTTTCGCCGAGACGGTGACCATCCACGACGACGGTCTGTACCCGGGCGGTCTGGGCACGGCCCCCTGTGACGACGAGGGCGCGCCCTCCCGGACCAAGACGATGGTCGAGGCGGGCGTGGTCCGGGGATTTATGGCCGACGGATACTGGGGCCGCCGGGCCGGGCGGCCGTCGACCGGGAACTCGAGGCGCCCCGGCCTGAGCGGACCGCCAATGGTCGGGGTGTCCAATTTCTATCTGGCCCCGGGCGAGGAGACTTTCGAGGAACTCCAGGCCCGGGTCGAGCGCGGCCCCCTGGTGACCGAGATCATGGGCCTACACACGGCCGATCCGGTGTCGGGTCGCTTCTCGGTGGGGGCCTCGGGGTTGTGGCTGGAGCAGGGTCGGGTGGTGCGTCCCTTCAAGGGGGTGGCCCTGGCCGGGGATCTGTTCGAGTTGTTCGGTCAGGTGGCGGCGGTCGGTTCGGACCTGCGCTTCACCGGTCGCCACGGCGGGCCGAGTCTCCTGATCGAAGATTTGACTATTTCCGGCGATTAGACTTTTGGCGATAAAGGAGCGATGTTGGCCCGATCACGGCCCGGAACCGACCGACTCCCCCTGAAAAGAACACCCTGGTTTGGCCGAATTAACCCTTGACTTGGCCGGAAAGGGCGTGCTACTAATCCCTAACGCGTAAATTCTTTTTTTCACTTTCGCACACAATAGATTTGGCGGGTTCTGGGGGTCCACGTGGCGCGGCGGTACACTGTCGTCCTGGTGCCGAATAAGATCGGTCGAATCAAAAAATTCCAATTGCCCCCCTTTCTGCTGACGGCCGTCATCCTGCTTATCTTCAGCCTGGCCGGACTGTCCGCCTTCTTGTGGTGGCAAATCGACCGGGCCGGCCTGCCGGCCTTATCCCTGGCCAACCATCAACTGGCCGACCTGCCCCAGGTCCTGGCCCGAGAACGGTCCAAAAACGTTCGGCTGCGCAACGAGAACCTGTCCTTGCGCATCCAGATCCAGCGCTTCGCCACCGAGATCAAGGCCTTCCAGTTCGAGATGAGCCGCCTGGCCCGGTTCGACCGCAAGCTGCGGATCATGGCCAACCTGGACACCAAGAACCCTCAGGGCGGCCTGCTCGGCGTGGGTGGCCCCGGTTCCAGCGGCCTCATCAGCGCCTTCGAACCCTCGGCGCCCTCCCAGGCGGGCATGATCCGCGGCATGCACCGCCAACTGGCCAGCCTGCGCACCGACGTCCGGGTTCAACAACTGAGCCAGAAGGCCCTGCTCCGATTCCTCAAGAAACAGCGAACGATTCTGGCCTCCACGCCGTCCATCTGGCCGACCCGCGGCTGGGTCACCTCCGGCTTCGGGTATCGTCGGTCGCCTTACACGGGCGGCCAGTCGTTCCACAGCGGCATTGACATCGCCAACCGCCCCGGCACGGCGGTGGTGGCCACGGCCAACGGGGTGGTGGTCAAGGCCGGCTACGAGAGCGGTTACGGCACGTGCGTCCTCATCAAGCACGGCCACCGACTCTCGACCAAGTTCGCCCACATGCAAAAGACCGTCGTGGTCAAGGTCGGCGATCGGGTCCGGCGCGGCCAGAAGATCGGATTTCTGGGCATGACCGGCCGGACCACCGGGCCGCATCTGCATTACGAGGTCCGCCTGGGCGGCGTGCCGGTCAATCCCCGCCGTTATCTGCTCGATTAGTTCGGGGCTGACTGGTCCGCGAGCCGAATCCCATCAGTTGCATTCTTGCGGGGTAAAGCCGGGCTGAATGGTCCGCGAGTCGAATCCCCTTCGTCGCATTCTTTCGGGGCAACGCCGGGCCGACTGGTCCGCGGGCCGAATCCCCGACAGACAGTTGCCCTCTCCCGGGCGAACGCCGGGCCGATGTGTCTCGGGCCGGACGTCGGCCCGGGACCGCCGTGGCGTCAACTCTCCACCGCCCGCCGGGGCCGAACGACCGTGACCGGGGTCGCCGGGTGGTTGTCGGGCCCGGTCGAGGATCGGGGGGATATGATTGCCTTACCCGGTGGGGTGTGTTATGAATTGACGGTCGTTGGTTTATTCGATCGAGCGGTCAGGCCGAGGGCTGGAGCCGCTTCGGTCTTTTAGGGAGACGGGTTGATGGTCGGTCATCTGGTGTTTGCGTTGACGTTTCTGGTCCTGGGCGCCACAGGCCCGGGCGATTCCCGGGCCTGTCCCCCGCCGGCGGACGGCCCGACCCGGTGGCGGCCGGCGGCCGCCCCGCTCCTCTCCCCTGACCCGAGGCTCCATCTGGCGACCGCCCGGGGAGCCGGTTCATCGACTCTGAGGCTTGTCCCCGAACCGGACTGGGCCGACTTGTTCCGCCGGACCTCCCCCATGTCGACGCCTTCGTTGTGGCCGATGCGGGGCCTGGTCGTGGCGGGCTTCGGTCGACAACCCGGCCCCGAGGGTCGGTTCAACACCGGCCTGGTCATCGCCGGCCGGTGTGGTGCGCCGGTGAGGGCCCCGGCGACCGGGGTGGTCATCAAGGCCGGCCGGGACGCCACGCTGGGCCACGTCGTGGTCCTGGACCACGGCCGGGGTTTGACCACCAAGTACGGCCATCTGCGTTTTGATTTGCGGGTCAAACTCGGCGCCCGGGTCAAGCGCGGCCAGACGATCGGTTTCGTGGGGCTCTCCGGCCGGTCCCGCGCCCCCCGCCTCCACTACGAGGTCCGCGTCGCCGGTGTGCCGGTCCATCCGGGACGCTACCTGCCCACTTGGTCCACCTCCCGTTAGCTTCCCCGTCCCTGTCGCCGGTCCGCCGGACCGTTGATCCTGTCCGGTGGTTCGGGTTAAGATAGAATTACCAGGACGTCACGGCGGCGGCCGGTGGTCGCCGCGGATTCATGGAGAAAGACCATGTTAGGCACTCTGCTCAAAAAGGTGGTCGGCACGGCCAACGACCGGGAACTGGCCCGACTCTCGGTCATCGTCGATCAGGTCAACGCCTTTGAGCCCGACATCAGACAACTCGGTGACCAAGGCCTGGCCGCCAAGACGGTCGAGTTCAAGGAGCGTCTGGCGGGCGGCGAATCGGTGGACGATTTGTTGCCCGAGGCCTTTGCCTGCGTGCGCGAGGCGGCGGTGCGGACCATCGGCCAGCGACACTTCGACGTCCAGGTCATCGGCGGCCTGGTGCTGCACGAGGGCAAGATCGCCGAAATGCGCACCGGCGAGGGCAAGACCCTGGCCGCGACCATGCCCCTGTATCTCAACGCCCTGACCGGCCGCGGCACCCATGTGGTCACGGTCAACGACTACCTGGCCCAGCGCGACTCGGAGTGGATGGGGGCCATCTACAAGTTTCTGGGTCTCACCGTCGGGGTGATCGTCAACGACATGGACGACGACGCCCGGCACGCGGCCTACCGCTGCGACGTGACCTACGGGACCAACAACGAGTTCGGCTTCGATTACCTGCGCGACAACATGAAGTACGACACCGAGGAGTTCGTCCAGCGCGACTTCCACTACGCCATCGTCGACGAGGTGGACTCGATCCTCATCGACGAGGCCCGAACGCCGCTGATCATCTCGGGGCCCTCCGAGGAATCCACCGATCAGTACTACCGCATCAACCGGATCATCCCCCGGCTGAACCGGGAGACGGACTACACCATCGACGAGAAGCAGCGCACCTCGGTGTTGACCGAGGAGGGCGTGGCCAAGTGCGAAAAGCTGCTCAAGGTGGACAACCTCTACGATCCCAAGCACATCGAACTGATTCACCACGTCAACCAGGCCCTCAAGGCCCACGTGTTGTTCGCCCGGGACAAGGACTACATCGTCCAGGACGGCGAGGTGATCATCGTCGACGAGTTCACCGGCCGGCTGATGCCGGGCCGGCGGTTCTCCGACGGCCTGCACCAGGCCCTCGAGGCCAAGGAAGCGGTCAAGATCGAGGCCGAGAACCAGACCCTGGCCACGATCACCTTTCAGAACTTCTTCCGGATGTACGACAAGCTGGCCGGCATGACCGGCACGGCCGACACCGAGGCGGCCGAGTTCAAGAAGATCTATAAGCTGGACGTGGTGGTCATTCCGACGCACATGGAGATGATCCGGACCGACTTCCCGGATCAGGTCTACGCCTCCGAGCGCGACAAATTCGAGGCCGTGACCCGGGAAATCGAGGACCTGCACCGGGCCCGGCGGCCGGTCCTGGTGGGCACGGTCAGCGTCGAGAAGTCGGAGCGGCTGGCCAAGATGCTCAAGAAACGGGGCGTCCCCCACGAGGTGCTCAACGCCAAGAACCACGCCCGGGAGGCCGAGATCGTCGCCCAGGCCGGTCAGCCCGGCGTGGTGACCATCTCGACCAACATGGCCGGCCGGGGCACGGACATCGTCCTCGGCCAAGGCGTGGCCCCGGCCGGGGGGCTCCACATCGTCGGCACCGAGCGCCACGAATCTCGCCGGGTCGACAACCAGCTCCGCGGCCGCTCGGGGCGCCAGGGCGACCCCGGTTCGTCGAGGTTCTTCCTGAGCCTCGAGGACGACCTGCTGCGCATCTTCGGCTCGGAGCGGATCAAGGGTCTGATGGGCCGTCTCGGACTCAAGGACGGCGAGCCCATCGAGGCCGGCCTGCTGACCAAGGCCATCGAGAACGCCCAGCGCCGGGTCGAGGGTCATAACTTCGAGATCAGAAAGCACCTCCTGGAGTACGACGACGTCATGAACCAGCAGCGCGAGGTGATCTACACCCAGCGCAAGGATGCCCTCAAGGGCGACGATCTGTCCGAGTCCATCCGGGAGATGATCGACGAGCTGGCCCGGGGGTTGTTCGACACCTACCTCCCCGAGGACGCCGAGCCGGCCGAGTGGGACCTGGAGGGCCTGAGCGAGGCCGTCTGGCGCCAGTTCGGTTTCCGGTTGTCCTTTGACACCGAGGGGGGCCTGGCCCGGGCCGAGATCATCGACGGTCTCCTCGAGGCGGTCCAGGAGGCCTATCAGGAGAAAGAACGGGAAATCGGCCCGGAAACCATGCGTTTCCTGGAGCGGATGCTCATGCTCCAGGCCGTGGACGGCAACTGGAAGGACCACCTGCTGAACATGGATCATCTCAAGGAGGGCATCGGGCTTCGCGGCTACGGCCAGATGGATCCCTTGCGGGAGTACAAAAAAGAGGCCTACGCCATGTTCGCCGACATGTTCCAGCGGATCAAGGATGAGACCATCGGCACCCTGTTCCTGATCCAGCTCGAGGACAAGGAGGCCATGGAGGCCTACTACGCCGAGGAGCTGCGGCAGGAAATGGCCCTCAGCCACCCCGGGGGAGACGGCGGGGAGGAGCCGAAGGCGGAGCCGGTGCGCAAGGGCCAAAAGGTCGGCCGCAACGCGCCCTGTCCCTGCGGGAGCGGCAAGAAATACAAGAAATGCTGCGGCCGGGAGGCGGCTTAGTGTTTCGTCCCCTAATTCAGATGACGGTGGTGATTCTACGTTCTTGGCGGTTCGGCGTGAATAATTTGCTCTTATGACCGGACCTGGGGTGGGCCGAACCGGCAAGAACTGCTCCCGTCGAGCGTCCTGCTATTTGGGGGACGCCACACCAACCTGTATGGGACGGGTGATGGGGGGATTGGAAAATGACCGATCGCGCGACCGAAACGTTTGTCGTCCCCGGCTTTAGGGCCGGGGCGGCCGCGGCCGGCGTTAAAAAGGCCGACGGCCGGCTGGACGTGGCCCTGATCGTGGCCGACGGCCCCTGTCCCACGGCCGGGGTTTTCACTCGGAACCTGGTCCAGGCCGCGCCGGTGGTCCTGAGCCGGGAGCGTCTCCGTTCCGGCTACGCCCGGGCCATCCTGGCCAACTCGGGCAACGCCAACGCCGGCACCGGGGCGCCGGGCCTCGAGGCCGCCCGGGCCTGGACCGCCCTGGCGGCCGAGGCCCTGGGGGTCGGTTCGGAGGAGGTGCTGATGGCCTCGACCGGGGTGATCGGCCTCCCGCTGTCGGTCGGGCCCATGGAGCGGGCCCTGCCCCGACTGATCGCCTCGCTGGCCCCCGACGGCTTCGGCGCCGCGGCCCGGGCGATCATGACCACGGACACGGTGCCCAAGACCTTTTTCGCCCGGACGGAGGTGGCCGGAGTCGAAGTCGGTCTGGGCGGAATCGGCAAGGGCGCCGGCATGATCCGGCCGGACCTGGCGACCATGCTCTGCTTTCTGTGCACCGACGCCCGGGTCGAGCCGAAATACCTGAGCCGGGTCCTGTCCCGGGCGGTGGACGCCTCATTCAATCGGATCACCATCGACGGCGACACCTCGACCAATGACTGCGTGTTCTTGATGGCCTCGGGCGCGGCCGGCAACGCCCCCCTGGCCGGACCGAACGACCGCGGGGGGCCGGCTCTGGAAGAACTGGTGACCGCCGCCTGCCGGGACCTGGCTCACCGGATCGTGGCCGATGGCGAGGGGGCGACCAAGGTCTGCCGGGTGGCCGTGATCGGGGCCGCGAGCGCCTTCGACGCCCAGCGGGCGGCCTTCACCGTGGCCGAGTCCCCCCTGGTCAAGACGGCCCTGTTCGGCGGCGACCCCAACTGGGGCCGCATTCTGGCCGCCTTGGGCCGGAGCGGAGCCCGGTTCGATCCCGAAGACGTGGACATCTTTTTTGACGGCGTCCAGATGGTGGCCGGCGGTCTGGGGCTGTGGTCCAACGAGTCGCGGGCGGCCGAGGTGATGAGGCGCCCGGAGATGACGATCCAGATCGATCTCAAGGCGGGCCAGGCCTCGTTCACGGTCCTCACCTGCGATTTTTCCCGGGAGTACGTGTCCATCAACGCCGATTACCGGTCCTGAGTCCAACCCGGCGGACCGGGCCCGGCCGGGACCGGGATCGGCCTGGGCCTCGGCTTCGTTTTTTGGTTGCCGGTCTCGAATTTTGTGGTATATAGAATCTTTTAACGTCACACGCCCGTGGACGGGCGGGCGGTCCCCCGGGGGGCGCGTTTTGTCGGGTCGGGGCGTCATCGCCGCGGCCGGATCAAAACGGCGCCGCCCCAGCCTGGGGGTCCCGACCGGATGAAACGGGCGGAGGAAAAAACCATCCGCAGGGAGCGATCATGGCTTACGTCACAATGAGGGAGCTTTTGGAGGCCGGGGTCCACTTCGGCCACCAGACCCGCCGCTGGAACCCGAAGATGAAACCATACATCTTCGGCGCCCGGGGCGGCATCTACGTCATCGATCTGCAGCAGACCGTCAAGTTGTTCAAGACGGCCTACGACTTCGTGGTGGAGACCGTGGCCTCGGGGGCGCCGGCCCTGTTCGTCGGGACCAAGAAGCAGGGCGCCGACACGATCAAGGAAGAGGCCCTGCGCGGCCAGAGCTTCTTCGTCAACCACCGCTGGCTGGGCGGGATGCTGACCAACTACCAGACCATCAAGAAGTCCATCGAGCGCCTCAAGAGGCTGGAGCAGATGGACGGCGACGGCTCGATCCATCGTTTTCCCAAGAAGGAGGTCCTGTCGCTTCAGCGGGAAATGAACAAGCTCCGGCGGAACCTGGGCGGCATCAAGGAGATGAACGGCCTGCCCGGGTTCATGTTCGTCATCGACCCCAAACGGGAGCACATCGCCGTGCGCGAGGCCCGGCGGGTGAACGTACCGGTGGTGGCCGTCGTCGACACCAACTGCGACCCCGATGAGATCGACTTCGTCATCCCGGGCAACGACGACGCCATCCGGTCCATCAAGCTCATCACCAGCCGAATGGCCGACGCCGTGATCGAGGGCCTGGCCCGCCGGGAGGCCCGCCGGGCGGCCAGGGTCTCCGAGGAGCGGGAGAAGCCCGAGGAGTTCACCGAGGTCCCCGCCAAGGAGGGCGCGGCCGAGGGCGCGGCCGAGGGCGGTCCCGAGGTGGTGATCAAGCGTCGGGCGACCGACGCCCCAGGGACCGACGAGGCCGGGACCCCCGACCAGGAAGCGGAAGCGGAAGCGAGCCCGGAAAAATCCCCCGATCAATCGGACCGGTAGTCCGGTCTTCGAGGGCGCTTAGGGAGGCTGAGGAAGTGAGTATCAACGCGGCTGAGGTGAAAACGCTGCGGGACAAGACCGGCGCCGGAATGATGGACTGCAAGACGGCCTTGACCGAAGCCGGCGGCGACTTCGAACAGGCGGTCGACATCTTGCGGAAAAAGGGGGTGGCCGTGGCCGCCAAACGGTCCGGCCGGGCCACCACCGAGGGACAGATCGGCGCCTACGTCCACGCCGGCGGCAAGATCGCGGTCATGGTCGAGGTCAACTCGGAGACCGATTTCGTGGCCAAGACCGACGACTTCGCCGAGCTGGCCAAGAACCTGGCCATGCACATCGCGGCCAGCAGTCCCATCTGCGTGGACGTCGACGACTTGCCGGCGGACCTGGTCGACCGGGAAAAGGCCATCTACCGCCAGCAGGCCCTGGACGAGGGCAAGCCCGAGAAGATCGTCGACAAGATCGTCGACGGCCGCCTCAAGAAGTTTCAGGGCGAGGTCTGCCTGCTGGCGCAGCCTTACGTCAAGGACACGGACCTGAGTGTGGCCCAGTACATCCAGGAGGTCATGGGCCGGCTGGGCGAGAACATCCAGGTCCGCCGTTTCATTCGTTACCAGGTCGGGGAAGATATCGAGTGACGTCTTCGGTCTACCGCCGCGTGGTGCTCAAGCTCTCCGGCGAGTCCCTGGAGGGCGAACGGGCGTCGGGCATCTCGCCCGAGGTGCTCGAGCGCCTGGCCGGCGAGCTGGCCGAGGTCCACCGCCGAGGCGTCCAGGTGGCGGTGGTCGTCGGCGGGGGCAACATCTTCCGGGGCGTGTCCGAATCGGCCCGGCGGATGGACCGGGTGATCGCCGATCACATGGGCATGCTGGCCACGGTGATCAACGCCCTGGCCCTGGGCGACGCCCTCCGCAAACAGGACGTCTCGGTCCGGGTCATGTCGGCCCGGCCGGTGCCGGGGGTGGTCGAGGGCTTTGACCGCCAGGCGGCGATCAGGCACCTCGACGCGGAGCGGGTCGTCGTCCTGGCCGCCGGCACGGGCAACCCCTTCTTCACCACCGACACCGCGGCCGTGCTCCGGGCCCTGGAATTGGGCGCGGACGCGGTCCTCAAGGCGACGCGGGTGGACGGCGTTTTTTCGGCCGACCCGGAGCGCGACCCGGCCGCGGTCAAGTTCGACCGGCTGACCTACGAGGAAGTGATCGAGCGGCGACTGCGGGTCATGGACCTGACCGCCTTCACCCTGGCCCGGGAGGGCCGGTTGCCGGTCGTGGTCTTCGACTTGGCGCCGGTCGGGGCCATCGGCCGGGCCGCGGCCGGGCAAAGCAGTGGAACCCTGATCCAGGGGAGCGAGTCATGAAGGATGAAATCGTGGCCGAGGCCCGGGAGGGCATGGACAAGGCCATCGCCGCCCTGGGGCGGGATCTGAACCGGGTGCGCACCGGACGGGCCTCCCTGTCGCTCCTCGACGGGGTCAAGGCCGACTATTACGGGACGCCGACGCCGTTCAATCAGATGGCCTCCCTGTCCGTGCCCGAGCCCCGGCAGATCCTGATTCAACCCTGGGACCAAACGGCCCTGCCCGAGATCGAAAAGGCCATTCTCAAGAGCGAATTGGGCCTGACGCCCCAGAACGACGGCAAGGTCGTCCGGATCACCATCCCGGCCCTGACCGAGGAGCGGCGCAAGGACCTGGTCAAGGTGGTCCGCAAGATGGCCGAGGAGACCAAGGTCGCCGTCCGGGGGGGGCGGCGCGACGCCAACGAAATGCTCAAGGACCTCAAAAAGGAGAAGGAGATCTCCGAGGACGAGATGTACCGCGCCCAGGAAGAGGTCCAGAAGGTGACCGACGAGGCCGTGGCCCGGG